>NZ_AP019633.1 GCF_007035645.1 Enterobacter asburiae | reverse complement strand
CTCTTCCGCCAAGTTGATGACAGATTTCGGGGGGTTTGTGCATTCAGGTTCCGGGAAATCCCGTAACCTGCTCCTGAACGTTTTACTGGGCACGTCCTGTCCCTCTTTGTTTCCGGAAGTCCGCATTTCTTCCGTAAAACCATCTTCTGCCACCCGTCTGCCTCACCACAAAGCAGTCAAACCGTCAGTTTGAGTTAGGTCACAAAAGTAATCTGAATCAACAATCTGTCCCACCACAAGACGATCGCTGACGATCCGAATACTACCTTCTCGTCAGTAATTTTACCAGATGTTAGGCCAGCTAACCGTCGATAGTTTACATACTAAACTAGGGCCAGGCTCGCACAACAGACCCTCTTATTTTCGGACACGGGAGGAATATTCATCCACAACTTCATCTGGAATGGCCTTAATCTACTACAAGCCGTGTTTGCCGACCTCTTTCACTTCGTGTCTGAGCGATTCAACTCGCTCACCAATCTTCTCTTCCACCAGGTTGGATGAGGGTGTGTTATTCTGATAGACACGCAGATTTTTCATGTTGATGGCCCCCGGGATTTTGAGGAACGATAGCGCCCATTCAGGGCGAACGTCACCGCTGAGCAGTCTCGATAGTTTGCATGTCCTGAGTTCCGTTTTTGGACTGACCCCGCCCCGGTAGACGATCCTGCCCTATAGTTTGAGCATAGCAACTGTCTTCGAACCCGATTACGAAGCATGTTGGTGATACAACGGATCCCATGCTTCATTATTTTTCAGCATTGCGTTCAGGATGGTTAGTAGTTTTCTAATGCAGGCGGTCAGTGCAACCTTTTTGGGTTTTCCTGCGGCAACGAGGCGTGTATAGAATTCTTTAATTACTGGGTTGTGCCTCGTCCCGACCAGTGCGGACATATAGAGGGCTGTTCGGACGGAGGCTCGCCCTCCAAATACCGTTCGGCGACCGCGCATTGTGCCGGAATCCCTGTTTACTGGAGCAACCCCAATAAGCGCACTAATTTCACGTCGTGACAACGTTCCAAGTTCCGGAACCTCAGCCAGCAGCACGGCAACAGTCGCTGCACCAACACCTTTAACGGCGCTCAATAATGCAGATAATTCACTGAAATTTTTCGAAATATAGGCTGACATTTCTGCTTCTATACGAGCCATTTCACTTTTCAATACCGAAATAATAAATCTGATACTTTCTTGATTCTGAGGATGTGATGGATGCAATCTGTTTCGCTCAGCTGTAAGCATTGTCGTTAATTGTCGGCGTCTGACCACCATTGCTGCCAGCAACTGCCTGTGAGCATCAGTTAAGGGACGAATATATTTTTCCCGAGCAGGATGCTGGTTAATAACTTTTGCCATTTGTAGCAGGACTCTGGCATCTATTTGGTCGGTCTTAGCCAGATAGCCCATTGCGCGGGCAAAATCTCGCGCCTGTCGGGGATTGATAACAACCACATCAAAACTTTCAGACTGAAGATAGCCAGCCACACCAGACTCAAGTCCCCCGGTGGCTTCCATCAGGATCAGTTGAGTTTCACTTCGCTTTAACTCTTTGAGTATCTGATTAAAACCGCCATCTTCATTTGGCACAGTGAATGGCTGGGCAATACTGCTGATTGCAATATCCAGAGTGCTTTTCGAAACATCAATGCCTGCACAACGTTGATTTGACACGCTCATCTATACCCCTCCTTGCAAATACGATTTTAAGTTCAGACAACTGTTCGGGCTTCAGATGAACGACTCAGCCTGTGCGTCAGTCGCTATGCTGCGGGCTTGAATAACCCCAGGAGGAATCGGACTACACGGGCTTTGCCAAATCTAAGCCAGAACATAGTAATCCACTTTCAAGATACAAGGAGGAGCGTATGGGCACACCACGATTTACACCTGAATTTAAGGAAGAAGCCGTCCGTCAGATAACAGAACGCGGTTATTCCGTTGCCGAAGTATCTGACCGCCTGGGCGTGTCTGCACACAGTCTCTATAAGTGGCTACGGGCTATTAAACCCGATAACAGCGAACAGCATGCCCGGGATTTACTGGAAGCCAAAAGCGAGACCCTGAAACTACGGGCACAGCTAAAACGCACCGAAGAAGAACGGGATATCCTGAAAAAGGCCGCGCGGTACTTTGCAAGGGAGCCCGACTGAAGTACCGCTTTATCAATGAACACCGCACTGTATGGGGTGTGATGACGATGTGTCGGGTACTGAATGTCGCCCGGGCCGGGTTCTACGCGTGGCTGCACAACCCGGTCTCGGCGCGTGATAAAGATAACCATCGCCTGCTGATGCTTATCCGCGACTCATATTCACTGAGCGGAGGCGTATACGGTTACCGGCGGGTTCATGGCGACCTGAACGAAATCGGGGAGACCTGCGGCAAAAACCGGGTGGGTCGGATCATGCAACTGAACCGGATTAAAGCTGTGCGCGGTTATAAAGCTCCACGTCGTATCGCTGGCAGGCCTCAGTCGTTGCTCCTAATCGGCGTGCAGCGGCAGTTCACCGTTGTACGGGCCAACCAGGTCTGGGTCACCGATATTACTTATAGTGTGCCCGGAGTTCAGGGCGAGCATGGATGCTCAAATGAACCACGAGTCTGTCTGGAATATTGAACCGGTAACTCACGATGAGAAACCGAACAATCCCACCGGGTGTGACGGTGGAGAACCTGAGCGGCAGTGACCTGTGGCATGCCCGCAGGGTGATGTAACCCGCTGACAACGGGGATTGAGGCGAGATCACTAAGCCAAGATGATCCTCAAGGTTGAGTGCTGAAAGGCTGAAGAACATGAACCCGTTAATCCGCCTCTGTGGGTTGAAAATGTCACCACGGCCTACGTGATCTGGCAGGCCGTGCAGAAGTAACGGACAGTGATACGTAAGCACTGCCCGTCGAAGGTGTTTTGACATGTATGCAAAACACCGGTGCAGCAGCGTCTATCACACTCGCGTTGCTGACTTCTGCCAACTTGCGGCAAGCAAGGATAAAGAGTGCGACGGGCAGCCTCCTCAGTATGTCTGAGTCCAGACAGGTGAACCGGGGAAGGTCAGCGACGGATGTTAAGGGGGCATGGCTCCGATGACGCGCTGGCTGGCGGAGCTTCCGTAGTAGTCCGCGATGGGGAAAGCCCATTACATGGCGAAGGGAAGCAGTTTATATGTGTTTGCGACGTGAATTAACTGACCTAACGAGGTGAAGACCTTTGATAATCAGCGAAATGCAACGCAAGCTTGCCACATGGGCAGCCACCGATCCGTCCCGACGGATTGAACGGCTGCTGCGTCTGATAACACAACCAGAATGGCTGACTGAGGCGGCGCGGATCACGCTTTCATCAAAGGGGGCGCATACCCCCGGCGTTGATGGTGTGAACAAAACAACGCTACAGGCCAGACTGGCTGCTGAGCTGCAAATACTCAGGGATGAACTTCTCTCCGGTCGTTACCAACCTCTGCCAGCCAGACGGGTTTATATCCCCAAAAGCAACGGCAAACAGCGACCTCTGGGGATCCCCTCGCTTCGGGATCGTATTGTTCAGCGGGCCATGCTGATGGCGATGGAGCCTATATGGGAGAGCGATTTTCATTCGCTTTCATATGGTTTTCGACCTGAACGCAGCGTCCATCATGCGATCCGCACAGTGAAAATACAACTCACCGATTGTGGGGAAACACGAGGTCGATGGGTGATTGAAGGTGACCTGTCCAGCTACTTCGACACCGTGCATCATCGCCTGCTGATGAAGGCCGTACGCCGCAGGATCAGTGACGCTCGCTTTATGAGCCTGTTGTGGAAAACCATCAAGGCCGGGCACATTGATGTCGGTCTTTTTCGGGCGGCCAGTGAAGGCGTACCGCAGGGTGGCGTAATATCGCCGCTGCTGTCAAATATCATGCTCAATGAGTTCGATCAGTATCTGCATACATGCTACCTGAGCGGGAAAGCCCGAAAGGATCGCTGGTACTGGAATAACAGTATCCAGCGGGGCCGAAGCACCGCAGTCAGAGAAAACTGGCAATGGAAACCTGCTGTAGCGTACTGCCGGTATGCCGATGACTTCGTGCTTATCGTCAAAGGCACCAAAGCACAGGCAGAAGCCATCAGGGAGGAATGCCGTGGCGTGCTCGAAGACAGTCTGAAGCTCAGGCTGAACATGGATAAAACCAGAATCACCCATGTTAATGACGGTTTTGTCTTTCTGGGTCACCGGATCATCCGCAAACACAGTCGTTATGGCGATATGCGGGTGGTCTCAACGATCCCTAAGGATAAAGCCAGAAACTTTGCCGCATCGCTGACAGCACTGTTATCAGGCAACTACAGTGAAAGCAAAGTCGATATGGCTGAACAACTCAACCGAAAACTGAAAGGCTGGGCCATGTTCTATCAGTTCGTTGATTTTAAGGCCAAAGTCTTCAGTTATATCGACCGTGTCGTATTCTGGAAGCTGGCTCACTGGCTGGCCCACAAATACCGTACAGGAATCGCATCCCTGATGAGGTGGTGGTGTAAATCACCAAAACCGGGTCAGAGCAAAACGTGGGTTTTATTTGGTAAAACCAACCACGGCAAGCTCAGTGGCGAAATCCTGTACCGGTTGGTGGGGCAAGGCAAGAAGCTGTTCCGCTGGCGTCTACCCGAAGGTAATCCCTATCTGAGGACGGAAACCAGAAACACGTATACATCGCGTTACACTGACGTGGCAATGGCGTTCGCCAGCGTTTAAATGGAGAGCCGGATGCGCTGAAAGGTGCACGTCCGGTTCGGAGAGGAGAGGCAGGGAAATAGTCCGACTACGCCCTACCTCTTACTCTACTCCGCACCTGGCAGGGCTGGCTGTATCTGGCGGTGGTTATCGACCTCTTCGCCCGTAACGTGGTTGGCTGGTCGATGAAGCCCACTCTCTCTCGCGAACTGGCTCTCGACGCGCTGATGATGGCCGTCTGGCGTCGAAAACCGGACGGTGAGGTTATCGTACATAGCGATCAGGGCAGCCAGTACGGCAGTGACGACTGGCAGCGCTTCTGCCGGGCTAATAACCTGGCCCCGAGCATGAGCAGGCGTGGCAACTGCCAGGATAATGCGGTGGCCGAATCGTTCTTCAGTTCGCTGAAAAAAGAGCGGATCAGAAAACGCATCTATAAAACCCGGGATCTGGCCCGGGCCGATATCTTCGATTACATTGAAGTGTTCTACAACCGGGCCCGTTGCCACAGCCACCTCGGCGGCGTCAGTCCGGAGGCCTTTGAACAGGCCTCGTCGTGAGGACAGAATTTGTCTACGGGCGTGGGGTCAGTCCAACACAGCTCGCCTGCCGTCTGGCTTTTCGGGGCTTTTCCCCAGTATTTAGCTGCTGCGATGAACCCCGAACACGTGGCAGAGTGTGACCACAGGATACTGCGCTCTGAGTTTCCCGATTAACGAGAACTGTTCAGGGAGTCTGACATCAAGAGCGCGGTAGCCTTTTTTAATATGTCGTTTTCCATTTTAATGCGTTGTAGCTTTTTCTTCAGCTCACGTATTTCAATCTATTCCGGGGTTATAGGGGAGGCTTTAGGTATTTTGCCCTGTCGTTCATCCCGCAACTGCTTTACCCATCGCGTCATTCTTCTCGTCTTTTTTCATTAGCTTAGATAACATATCCCACGGAGTAAACTTTATCCGCCAGTACAGCATGAACACGCCGCTTCTCTGGTGCTGAACACCAATGCAGTCCTGCAGGCTTTCTGCGGACTGGCTTTCGTTGGTTTGTCCGATGCTGAGCACGATATTTAACGGCAGTTCGTTTCCGTCTATCGTCAGATTGGTTTTGTGCCAAAACCACCGCGAGTGCGACCCCGCTCAATATCTCTGCATATGTCAGTATGTTCTTTTTAGCCCTGGCAGCACATCTGATGAGTGCACGGATATTGCTGCCATCCAGCGCTGTCGCTGACCAGTCAACGAAACCATGAGCTTCAGGAGATAAAAGCAACTTATGGAAAGTAATGTTCATCACCGCTGACTTTGAACGCGGGCTGTAAACGGCCTTACCTGGACCATATCGCTCAGGAAATCGGGTCATGGTGCGACCGAACACAGAATACAGAACATATAATGAATATACGGTTTTCTGCCCAAGAGAGTGCTGCCCCGGTGTTGCTGGTTCAGCAGTCTGGATGAGAGCCCCTGCTTCACAGGAAAGAACGTAACGAGCCATAGTTCAATATGTTGTGAAAAAAGGCTGTGACAATTAAGAGGCTCAGCCTGGATTATCCGTGGCAATTCACTCAGCCACTTCCTGTGATTCTCGATGCAGCTGCCGTACAGACAGAGCTGCTCGCAGAAGACATGGAAAACGGTGTTCCCCTCATCAGTAATGCTCAGGGTGCTCTGCAGCACTCATGGACAGCCTTGTATCCTGGGTTCGGTGTCAGGTCCGCACTCCACGTTCAGCGGCGATGTTCTGCGCATGAGCCTAAAGAGCGCAAAGAACTGATCGCACCGGGTGAAGTAAATCACAGCCAGCCTTTTATCTTCCTTGATGCAACGCATGACTCTGGCGGGTCGGTAAGGATGGAAACCTCAACCACAGACTCATCTTTAATAATTTTTTGGGAGATGTCGAAGCTCAATCAGTTTTCCTCTTTCCATGGTAATGTACTGCCCAGCCTGCAGACTCCTGATAACCTTGTACAGAGTGCTGCGGGAGACGGTTGAACGCTCGCTGATATACCGGTGAAACGATTCCTGCTTCAGGAGGCCCCCGTCACCGTTGCTCAGGGCAAGAAGATGGTGGCGAACGATGTGGTAATTGCTGCCGAACGCACTGATGGCGAGATTATCCCGCACATGCCGCGCATTGTCTGCAAGAATGCTGAAGACATCATGCCACATCCCCGACAGCTCAATTTCCGCAGCAAGGTCAGAAGACAGCACCTGAATAAGACGAGCTGAATCCTGAACGGCCACGGTTGTATCTGGTTCACGACCGCAGAGCAGCTCAAGACCGAGCACCGCGGGTGCCGTGAAGTCGGCAATAATGTAGCCATTACTTTTAAGGCGAAGGGAGGCCCGCCCCTCCTCGAGAAAGAAGACAGTGGGACGTGCGCGCAGTGTCATGGCTATATCTTCCCGCCCGGAGACCATAACACTCCTTTGTTCCCGGAGGGAGCGAATGATGTTTTCAAGTTTCTGCTGCGGAGTGAATTCAGTATTCATCATAAAAAAGTTTATTTATTAGTTTAGGGAGTGGAGTACCTGGGCTCTCAGGTACTCCGGTGTTGCCTTTAGTTCGTGGCACCCGCTGTAATGGTGTACACCTCGGAGACGATTACTGAGCCGCTGTCTAGTAAGAGGATGGCCCTCTTGCCAGTGACCGGCGTCGTCGCGGTGAAGGTGCGGGTCCAGACGCCGTTGGTCTGCATCCAGGTGGAGCCCTGGACCGGCGTTGCGCCCGCCACGCTGATGGTGTCCACAACCGCAGCCTCGACGTACGCCGGGTTATTCTGCAAGTCGCGCGGAGTGAAGGTGACTGTTATCTGGTCTCCAACCCTGAACGTGGCGCCAGCGCCGCCGGGGACGGCAAGGGTGGAGTTGATCCCACTGACGACCTGGCTCCCCGTGATGGTGTACGGGGCGGAGGCGAGCATTCCGCTGCCCAGCGTGATGGTGGCCGTCAGGCCGGTGCCCGCCGTCGTCGCGGTGAAGGTGCGGGTCCAGACGCCGCCGGCCTGCGTCCAGGCTGAGCCCTGTGCCGGCGCGGCGTTCGCCACGGTGATGGTGTCCGCAGCCTCCGCCGTGATGGTCGCCGGGTTATCCTGCGCGTCGCGCGGGGTGAAGGTGACGGTCATCTCGTCTCCGGCGGTGAACGTGCCGTTAGTGCCGCCGCTGACGGCAAGGGTGGAGGTGGCCGCAGAAGCCGCGCCCGCCGTGACGGAGTACGGGGCGGAGGTGACGGTTCCGTCGCCCAGCGTGACGCCGGCCGTCAGGCCGGTGCCCGCCGTCGTCGCGGTGAAGGTGCGGGTCCAGACGCCGCCGGCCTGCGTCCAGGCTGAGCCCTGTGCCGGCGCGGCGTTCGCCACGGTGATGGTGTCCGCAGCCTCCGCCGTGATGGTCGCCGGGTTATCCTGCGCGTCGCGCGGGGTGAAGGTGATGGTCATCTCGTCTCCGGCGGTGAACGTGCCGTTAACGCCGCCGCTGACCCCAAGGGTGGAGGTGGCCGCAGAAGCCGCGGCAGCCGTGATGGTGTACGCGGCGGAGGTAACGGCCGTGCCGCCCAGCGTGATGCCGGCCGTCAGGCCGGTGCCCGCCGTCGTCGCGGTGAAGGTGCGGGTCCAGACGCCGCCGGCCTGCGTCCAGGCTGAGCCCTCCTTCTCCTGTAGCCCCGGACCAGTAAATGTGGCAGAGGCAAGATCCACCTCCGTCACACTGTTGCCGGATGCATCCTTCAGAGTCAGTGTCAGTACCACATCCTCCTGACTGGCATAACGCGTACGGTCTGTTTTAAGGGTCGAAGTGGCCTGCGAGACAGAGCCCGCTTTCACTGTGACGGTGGCCTGCGGCTGCGCCAGCTGGATGCCGTTCACAATAGAGCTCACCGTCACCACGCCCGTCCGCGTGGCGCGCATAGTGGCAGTGTAAACTCCGCCAGCAGACTCCTGCACGTCAGAGAAGGTGACGCCGTCCTGACCGCTGCTGAATCTCACCTTCTGGCCGTTAATCGGAATGCTCGCCTCATCACGCAGCGTAAGCATTACAGGCACCGGCGTATCCGTGTCGGTAACAGGCTGCCCGACCACCAGTGAGGAGTTAGCATCACTCAGAGTCTGGCTGATGTTGACAGTGATGGTGCCGGCGCTGTAGCCGCGCACATACGGAGTCAGCGTGAAGTGCTCTTCCTGCGTTCCCGGAGTAACCGTCAGGTCATAGCTGCCGGCAGAGGTGCGTACGAAATGCCCCACCCGGGCGAGACCGCGTGCAGCCCGCGCTGCGTTTTTGTCGGTATTATCGCTGCGTTCCGTAACAATCTCACTTTCGTCCACGTCAACCGGATTGCCGGCTGCATCACGCAGGGTGAGGGTGACTTTCTGCGCACTGGTGCCGTCCGGGACCAGATTAAGCGACGAAAGGCTCAGGCCCGACAGTGCGGGACTGATGGCTGCCTGTGAAACGACAACACGGGTGCTGGACGCGGCAGAGCGGTTGCCCCGACTGTCCACGGCAACACCGCGTACCGTATAGGTATTGCCGTGGAGAGCTCTTCCCGGCTGCCAGGCCGGTAGTATAACAGCGTGAGAATGCGGGCCGGAAGACATGATAATCCCTCCGGCCGCCTCCAGCTCTGGCGACTGCCACTCAATGCGCTCAGCAGGATACCGGCTCTTTATCTCCACGCTCAGGGGCTTCTGCTCACCAGCGTAGCCAGTGACCAGCTCCTGGGTCTTCAGGAATATGACCTCTTTCTTTTTGTACTCGAGGACAATGTTGCTGTTGCGCTCGACAAGGTCATGGCGAGCACCGCTCAGACTACGCAGTGCGGCGACGGAGTCAGGACTGGTCTGATGCGCCCAGGATACGCCCGGGGTGTAGCGCAGCTCAAGACCCAGGCGGGAATCGCTGGCCGAGCCCTTGCCCTGACGCTGCCCGGCGTTCAGGGTGAGCAGCGGGAACGGCGTCCAGTTCAGGCCTGCAGTGGCGGCATAAGGGTCCTTCTGGCGGTTGCTGTGTCCGAACAGGCCCACCTCTTCACCGTAGTAGCGCTCAAAGCCCAGCGAGGCGCCGAGCTGCGGCAGCGAAGGAAGCCAGCCGCGGGCGGTAATGTCCCAGCCGTTTGCCGGACGCTCAAGGTAGTCGGTGACGTCCGGGGAGTCCTTCCAGCCCGAGAGGCGCATGTAGCTGTTGGCGCCAAGGCGGAGGTTGTCGCGCCAGTATTCAATACCGAGCCCAGCCCGGGTGTGGCTGCGGGAGAGGTCGTGGTCGATAAAGGCGCTGGCGCCGAGCATACTGTCGGACCCGAAGCTGCGCACGCCGAGGCCGAGGGAGGACTGCGTGCGGTCGTCCGCCCGGCGGATACCGCCCTGGGCAAAGGTGAGCAGGTCAGGCGAGTCGTGCAGGGGCACCAGGAGGTCGAGAGAGGAGCCCTTCAGTGAGAAGTCCTTATCAACGTCAATGGTGGTGCGCGCCGTGCCGAACTGGCTGAGCCACTGCTGGACTTCGGCACTGGCGTACCCGCTGGCGAGTGATGCAGCAGCATCGGTATCTGGGGCGTTGCTCAAGAAGGTCCCTGCCCGGGATGCGGCCTGGGCAAGGCGTGCGGCGGCCTGATTGTCGTTCACGTCGGCGGTCGCGGTGGTGTCGCGGTTTGGCTGAACGGCGGAGGCAATAGCCGGGGTAAAGGCAACAGATAATGGAGAGCAGAACTGCACCAAAAGTGTGGCGATTGCAGTTTTCCGAATAAGAACTTTTTTCACAGTTTAATATTCTTCCTAATGGAATGAATGACTGCGGTACTTTAGAATCGGAGTGTGTTTTTTTGGAATGTAATTTTGTTGATTATAGTTATATTAGTTTTATGTGTGTAGAAAGTTTATTTTTTTGGATAGAAAAACCAGCAGAATAAGTGCATGTCGTGGTCGGGGCTGGTGACTGGCGGAGTTTACGGTGTATGGAAAAAAAACCGCCCGGGGAGGGCGGAAAAACCACATCCAGAAAAACAGGGGAATGCAGTGCAACACAATGTTCAGAAGAATCATGACAGGCTATGCTGGCAATTGACAGGCTATGATGGGACGACTGGAGTGCAAAATAACACGTATCACTCTGTAAATGACGGAGGGGGTCGGGGTCAGTCCATCAATGGCTCAGAAGTGTCTAGATTATCCATGGCGATTCACAGCGTAAATGAATAATTTACGCCCAGACACAGAAATATAAATCAACCTGATTACAGGCAACATTCCTGTAACCAAGTGCTGAAAGCAGTCAGTGCCGCAGACTTCTGTTTTGATTTTAATGTCGTCATCCAATAGCTGCCCATATTTACATGAATGTCAAAAGGAATTTTAAGTAGTCCAAGATCTAGTTCCCTTTTAAACATACATGATGGTGCTAATGCTATGCCATCAGATATGCTAGTGGCATCAACCATAAGTCTTGATGAATCAAAAATAGGCCCTGTAATTACCCATGGCTCAACACCTGCAACTTCAAGCCAGTTATACCACTCATCCTGACGATAGGTTCTGAATAATAATTTATACCGTAGATGATTCGGCGAGAGAAGATTTTCTGCAACAACAGGGGAACATAGTACAGTATGCGGGGCAGCAAAAAGCTCGATATTCTCAGTAAGAGTCCATTTTCCCGTTCCAAAACGAATTGACGCATCAATACCTTCATTTGCTAAATTAATTGTATTATTATGGGTTAAAATCCTCAAATCAATCCAAGGATATTTTTCATAAAAATCCTTAAGCCGAGGTAAAAGCCATCCAATAGCAAAGGTTCCTACTACTGCAACAGTAAGCACTTCGAGAAATTTACCTCCGCGAAATTTTTGTAAGGCTGAATCCATACGATTAAATGCATCGTTAAGAATTGGAAGTAAATGCGCACCTTCTTCAGTAAGAACTAATCCTCGCGGCAGCCTTCGAAACAGATTGACATTGAGGAGGTTTTCAAGAGAACGAACTTGTTGACTTACTGCAGCTTGACTAACATGTAGTTCAAGTCCAGCGCGTGTAAAGTTAAGGTGGCGGGCTGAAGCCTCAAAAGCCCGTAACCCGTTTAGTGGCAAGCGATTTCTCATGATATACTAGCCTAAAGGTTTTACTTATGTCTAAGCAAAGATTTTATAGTTTGTCATCATAAAGATCAAAAGTAAAATTCAAGGTGTTAAGCAACTGAAGATTCATGAGAGGTGTAATTTTTTAACTTTTGTCTATATGAATGGGAATGATTTATCATTTACCAATCCCTATACCTTATATTTTAACAGTTAACAAAATATTGTCCTTGGAGTGTTTCATTAAACACTGGCGCAATAAAGCCACCAATTTAATTCTCCATGGGAATATGCAAAGATCTTTTTATGCTTACATTCTTAGTTAAGCTTTTAACATACAAAAAGATGATGAGTTAATATCTCAAAATTATTTGTTGAACCATCTAGAGGTGTTATAAATGTTTTTTTTAAAAAAAAGTGCAAGTACATTTGTTTTTTTGCTCTGTCTTCCATTGAACTCATTCGCCTCCCAGGAAAGTAATGGTGTTGAGCAAATGAAGGAATTGGAAAATTCTTTTGGGGGGCGGATAGGTGTTTATATTTTAAACACAAAAAATGGGAAAGAATTTTCCTACAGACAAGATGAGAGATTTCCTTTATGTAGTTCATTTAAGGCGTTCCTCGCTGCATCCGTATTAAAAAGAACTCAGGATAAATCTGTTTCTCTTGATGATATGATGGAATATTCTGGACGTGTTATGGAAAAGCATTCTCCTGTATCAGAAAAATACCGCGAAACAGGAGCAAGCGTGCAGACTTTGGCCAAGGCAGCAATTCAGTATAGTGACAATGGAGCTTCTAATCTATTAATGGAAAGATACATAGGAGGTCCTGAGGGTTTGACTGCATTTATGCGGTCAACGGGAGACACTGACTTCAGGCTTGATCGTTGGGAATTAGAATTAAACTCAGCTATTCCAGGCGATGAACGTGATACTTCCACTCCAAAAACAGTGGCTATGAGCCTTAATAATATTGCTTTTGGTTCAGTACTCGATGCTAAAAATAAATCCTTGCTACAGGATTGGCTTAAAGGCAACACTACTGGTAATGCGCGAATTAGAGCTGCTGTTCCAGATAAGTGGGTTGTTGGCGATAAAACAGGCACCTGTGGTTTTTATGGTACAGCCAATGATATTGCTATTTTATGGCCAGATGCCAATTCACCTGCAGTTATGGCTGTCTACACAACACGTCCTAATCAAAACGACAAACATGACGAAACAGTTATAAAAAATGCTGCAAAAATAGCTATAAATGCAGTGTATGGAAGTACTAAATAATTTATATGTAATTAAATTAATTTTAATGCGCCATGAAAACCCATAAGTATATTCAATGGCGCTTTTTTTTGATTATTTTAAATTAATTGCCTTGCCAGCTATATTTTTTATTCAGGCCTGAATTAAATTTTTAAGGGGAGCAGATGCGGTTTCGCATTCTGAATGAGTTGAGGATGGTGTTATATCGATAGCGAAGACTGTTTTTATCTCTATCTGCGAGTGTACATCATTTTACATTCAGTAATTTATGGATATAATTACTGTATCAGTGTAATCGCCCGAGGAAGGTTCGTCTGACGGTGAAAGGTTCACTTGGCCATAAAGCTGATGCTGTTGCCATTTCCCGGTTCCGCGATCTATTTTCGCGTTTAATCCTTCAGCCCAACGTTCTTTTTGTGCAGAATCTTTGAATAGCGCATATGGGATTTTATTGTTAGTTCCATTATTCATCATAAATCCTGTGCTGCTCCCATTAAGAGAGCGTAGTGATACACTATAAATGGTTTCATTTGTACATTTTATATTAATTGTACTCTGCGAAAATTTTTTCGAGCCTGACATATCAATAATCTTGCCAAAATCAAGACTGTCTGCTGTCACATCACAACGTTTGGTGACATTTGCTCTGACATTGAATGAAATCTGATCCGCAGGGAGAGACTCTGTACAACTGTCACTAAACGGCACGGAGCTTGCGTACCATGAAAGGGAAGGCGACTGAAGTGTAAACCTGAGGTTTACTGGTCCTGCCGATAAGGTGATCGGGTCGATAAGCATTTCTGCGGAAACAGGAATTTTTTCAGTCATATCTGTACGGGCATTCACTATACGCGAAATATGTATAGGAGGGTTTCCTTCGCTCCAGGGAAGGCCGGTCGCTCTGTCTCTGAAAATTATACTGTAATCCCTATCGGAAAGTGAATCGATTGTCAAATCTTTTGAGGAAGGTGTCCTATTTAAACAAAGACCCACATACAGCGGTATTATATCTCTGTTGGTACAGGAGAATTTTACATATCCGTATGCCGACTGTTTCGATAACGGCTGCCCGGTAACAATATTACCAAAATCAAAATCGCTTATTTCAGCCTTACAAGTTATATTGCCTCCGTAAACGGGAAGGGAAAAAATGACGATCAAAAGTCTGAAAAAACGTAATGAATAAAATGAAATCACGAAACATCTCCTACTGACGCAATTACTGACATGTCACGCTGTAAGTTGGAACAGCGTCTCTGCTGTCGGAATGATGGGAGAACTGACCGCTGCATAAACCCGGAATTCCTCTTCCTGCATCGGATAAGTGTGCAATGAAAGAATTTTCATTATTTAGCCCTGTAATATAAACCTGCCCCTCAAAACCTACGATAAATTCTTCGTTACCTGAGTTGATTTTTAAAACTGTGCCCGCAGGCAAGTATTCACCATGATGATTCGTAAGCACAAGAATGGCGGCACGAACGGGTTTTATATCAAACTTGATAATGTTACCTGATTTGTAAGCAGGAACAATTACTTTCTCAATATTGGAAAATTCATAATCAGCAGGTAATGACAGAGTATCAATACTTATTTTATTCTGCTGAAATGACGATAGTTGGGGAAGGAACAGATAACCCGAACTGTTTGTGATACCGGCAAAGCGGTTATCCACATAAACGGGAACGTCCCCAATTCCTGAGGTGGAAACGCTGGCAAACGCATCCTGAATAGGTCTACCTGCGTAGAAGTTATTATTAAGATAAGCGAGCGAGCCAGCCATTCCCAGCGAGATGTACCCCTCTGTTGAGACATTCCCGCTGAAGGTCGCATACGTCCCCTGGTACTCAATATCTCCGTCTGCAAATTTATATGCAGGAGCACTGCTGATTCTTCCTTTCCAGGAGAACCCGCTTTCACCTCGTGAACTATCGCTCAAACTGAGACTATGAAAAACAGCACCATCGTTGTATCGGGAGTTATATGCCACATACGTATTGCCAAGAGGTATAGACACTCCTGCAAAATATGATGCATCATTCCAGTTTCCGGTGGTTATCCGGTGCGTAATGTAAAGAGACAGGAAGTCTGCAAACCCTTTCTGCCACGATAACGATAATGTCCGATATTGTGAGTCAGTGTGAGTCAGTGTATCGGTATTGCTTAGCGAAAAAAAACCGAATTTGTCTGTACCGATCCCCATGGAAGCTGTGATATTGCGTTTGGCAATATCATTACCGTAAAGGGATGGGATGTCTTTAAACGCTTTGCTGAATGTTTCCCATGAAAACTTTGAATAAAAGAAACGATTGTTCCACTGATGAGTAGCTGCACTTCGATCACCGGTATATCCATTGTAATTACTGAATGAATGATTCCATGTAAGCTCTCCCAGATAAGGATGGGGGGTGACCACCATGCCAGCACCTGCATGCCTGAACGACTGAGCTATTTCAGCATGATTTTCCAGAGAGATATTCCGGTTGAGCCCATACCGGCTATTCGCGTTAATTAAAAGTTTGTCATCATAGGCATTTGATTTAACACCATAATGACTACGATAGAAACCTGTATCTATACTCCATTCCGATGCACCTGCTTTGAGCTGGTTTGCAGAGAAATAGACTGGCTTCGTAATTAGTGTTTTTCCGCCAGTTTGTCTATCAGTTATCCATAGTTCAGCGTTACTGAAGCCTTTCGTCTGTGGTATTGTCAGCAGAGTAAACGGGCCACCAGGTATACGTTGCCTGAAAGAGTTTGAGCCATCGAGTAAAAGATCAATTTCGGAAGGGGCTTTAGGCGTGAACTCAAACTCAAGCGGTGCTACTTTTGTGCTCCCGGGACTAAGCGGTGTCGTGTTAGAGATTTTAATGCCAGCGAAACGGTAAGGACGTGTCCACGAAAGAATATCTGTCACAGCATCTCCGGCCTGAAGTGTGAAGTTAGTGTCCTGCCATAAAGAGTCAAATCGTGTATCAAGGCGCTTGGTTGTTATTTTTCTTTCGTCACCGTAGTCAAATGCGTTAACCATGCTAGTAGAAAAAGTTGCCATGCTGCTCATGCCACGAAGTTCACTGAATATCCCAGAGCTGAAATTTCGTTTATCCGTATTGTGTAACAGCTGGTAGTTAAGCACGGCTCCACCATTAGTTGAGTCTGCGGGGATAAACTGGTCTTCAATACCGTAGTGCCTTCTGTCAAGTGTCGTGTTGCTGTCTGCAGTTTCCAGTTTAATCAACTGTAAATGAGGATTAAATTCAATACTTACGCTTTGGTTAGCAGATAGCTCGACAGTAACATTGTTATAAAAAGTGCGTGTTAATCCAATCTCGCTGAGCACTTCACTATTAGCAAAGATTCTCTTTCCCTGTATGTCGAAGGGGTGAAAGCCCCTAGATACGCCATTTAAGATAACATCAAGATAGACTGTATAGTGAGCTTCACCAGAAATATCAGGTTCTGGTCGGCGCACAGCTGAAGTATGTTCTGTTGCTTCAGTAATCGAGGTAGAGCATATGAAAAGGAGGCTACCCGCCAGTAGCCTAGACATAAAAGATGAAGAAAAAAGCATATTTGTGTTTATCGTAAATTTATTAACTGTGTATGTTTGATTCCGCTCTGCATAAATTCAATACTCCCACCGTTATGTATTACTGCTGAGTTCAAACCGCTATCCCATTCCATTTCTTTTCCAGGAAGGACATAACCAAGCCCACTCAGGCGGAGCGGATACTTTTTACCTGTAGGAGCAATGTAATGAATATCGTAAAGATGGCTTATATACGCTCCGGTGTTTACTACCCTTATAAAATGTTTCCCTTCTTTCTTAATGAGGGAGAGAAGAGTTGTTTGTGACGTTTTATCCACAGGTCTGTTAAGCACGAAAACAGGAAGCGAGTACTCCATTACAAAATCAACGCCTTTCTCTTTTGTTGATGGTGCCGGGAGTTCGTTTACCACAATCCTGTAGGCTTCCAGTGGGGATGAATTGTCTGACTGCTTCCCCCTAATCACGCGAACCAGTTGCTTTCCACCCGGAGGAATTTTAGTGAAAGGTGGACTGATAATCAGGGACGAAGTGGGAAGAAGTACATCTTTATTTTCTCTTTGATCCCACTGGTATAGTCTTATCTGAGCATCAATAGCCGTTGATTTCGTGTTCAGGAGCCACATTTCAGTCGCTTTGGTGTTTTCTGCAAGTTCTACCGAAAGGGGGGTGACCTGCAACCCGGTCGCTACTGCCGCTGAACTGGTAAATAGCATCACCAGTCCAGCGGACAAAGTGACCATGATTTTCAAGACTTTCATGATCAAAACAAACATTTTTAGTAATGTACCTGAACCTTGACTATATCGTGATAGGAGCCTGATGGCGCATCAAATTCAGATCCGGCTACTTTTACATATACAGGGTAGTTCTGCTTACGGCCATTACCAGTATACTGCTGAAGATTCATGCTTCCCCATGGAGTCGTGGCAGCCTCATTAGAATACAAGCCGTAATTGATTGTATGGCCTTCAGATGATTTCATTTGTCCTTGTCCAACCGGGGAATCATTTGAAGGAGTGAGTGATATAGTATAAGGCTTCAGGTCATTGCATTTGATTTTTAGCATAGTATCCTTAACCACATCACCGTCAATAGCTTCTGATACAGTTCCAAAATCAACATCCTGAATATTATCAATTTTACAAAGGCTGCTTACGGCGATTTTTACGTTAAATGAGTTTGTTTCTATTTCAGCATAGGCTGAATGTGCAGAAACCATCATGAATAAACAGCCCAGAGCGGCCGTTAACTTATTAAGTATCATTTTTCTTCCTTAAGTGATGTTAGTATCAAGGTATTCAGTAAATGATAGCCATTCAACAGTAAATTGGCGTTGAGTGGGGCCAAATGTGTCAGGCATTAAAAAAACTGAACAGAATAATATTAGCCAAATAAAGATACAATAAGTACAAAACATTGCAATCACCGTTAATTTAGTTTTATATACTTTGATTTTACCACTTCATTGGTTTTTGCATCTATTAAATGCGCGAAATTAGAAATATACCCCCCCCGGCAATATTTCTAACTACTGACTCATGCAGACAGCTCTGGCCAGCGTGATCTAGATCAGTTGAGTGCTTTCCTCCACGAGCCACAAGCGGATACTACTGTTGATAATTGGCAGTACATTTTTGTGTTCACCATTGATACCTACTGAAATAATTTTTATGAATATCCGCCAGAAAGGGAAAAGGGGGACGGGACTGTAACGCTCTGGTTTTAATGTGGAGTGTGCTGCAGCTACTGTCATGATAGAACACTGTCATGGCTCATCTCCTGCCATTAAGTTGCTACCACTCATTTTCTCCGGCAATGGTAGTGATGAGCTTCTGAGATAAAAATGTATTACCTGAAGCTTTTTTGAGATAATTATCAACTCCGGATATACTTAAAGATATATTCATCTTGATAGTGAATGAACGTACATACAGCATTCCCATAAATACGCATCCGTTTTAATGCACTATCTGATTCGATATAACCGATGCAAATCCAGTGTCTTATGCCCCCTTGCAGATCCCTCGCAGCAGCCTCAGTTAGTTCCCACTGCTGCTTCCCTCAGTCGCCCGCTCCTTACATCCGGCTGCGAACTGGATTATCTGCTTCGCCATTCGGACTCTTATATAGTGCCACCCTCCATCCTCCACCCGCCGCCATCGCGACATTATATGCTGATATAAAGGTTGTGCATAGTGTTATAAATTAATATTTATGTAATTGAAATATTATCTTTCAATAACCACCCTGTCCTTCCTATTATTTTTCCGCAATTAGAGCGACCTAATCCCATAAACCGTCGCCGCATTGCTGCATCATGCGCAGCGGTAAAATAAAGCCACTATGCGCCTGCCTTGCGGTTTTTTCAGGCAGATTTGAGGAACACTTTAATCTTGCC
Organism: Enterobacter asburiae; assembly: GCF_007035645.1. Classification (NCBI taxonomy): domain Bacteria; kingdom Pseudomonadati; phylum Pseudomonadota; class Gammaproteobacteria; order Enterobacterales; family Enterobacteriaceae; genus Enterobacter; species Enterobacter asburiae. The sequence goes on along the minus strand of NZ_AP019633.1, from coordinate 111,995 downwards.
CGCAGGACGCTTCATTTTGTGGATGCGCCCTGATTTTCCGCCCGGCAATCCTGCTTTATCCTGGAATCAAGCGCCACAAAGATGCAGAACTGCGGTTTTATTGCCTGGATGCAGGAATGCTGCTTACTGCTTTTACTGACTGGAGTTTCTGGTGAAAAACACCCATATTACCCGCGCGCCGCTGTTCCTCGCGCTTATTTTCGTTATGCCTTCCGCCAGCTCAGCGGAGCCACAAACCAAACTGGAGCAGAAGACCACCACCTACTCTGTCGGCCTCAGTGCAACCCGTCTGATATACACACCGGGCTCGACAGGGGTTTCCGTCACTATCAATAACCCGAACGATTTCCCTGTTCTTGCCCAGAGCGAAGTTTCTCCTGATGATGGTGGGAGCCGTGTACCGTTCTCGGTTACCCCTCCCCTGTTCAGACTTGACGCAGGCCAGCAGAGCCGTGTGCGCATCATAATGACCGGCGACAGCAGCCCGAAGGATCGTGAATCCCTCAACTGGTTCTGCGTGACAGGTATCCCGCCTGAAAAAGGGGACGCCTGGGATGAGCGCAAGGACGCCAAAAACGGCAGCGCCACACTTGACGTTAAGGTTAAGCTTCGTCAGTGCATCAAACTCTTTACACGGCCTGCAGGTCTGAGCAGCACCCCGGAAGCGGCAAGCTCAGAGCTCACCTGGTACCGCGATGCTAAAGGGGTGCGGGCGATGAATAACTCGCCTTATTTCATTAACCTCAAGACCATCTCTGTGGGTGGAAAATCCATTGATGCCCCGGACTATATCGCGCCGTTCAGCAGTCGCATCTACACCGTATCCGGTGGTACCGGTCCGGCCAGCGAGCTGAAGTATGTGGTGATTAACGACCTGGGCGGTGATAGCGCGCAGGTAACCGCCCGTATTCAGTGATGATTTTCATCTTTAGTTTTCCGGGGAGCCATCAAACCATGCGTATTACTGCGATATTTTGCGTGCCTGCCGTTTTGACCTGCCTGACACTGTTTTCAGAGTCTGCGGCCGCACGCACCTATACTTTCGACCCGGCTATGCTGGGAGAGGCCGGGGTCGGAGCAGACATAAGCCTTTTTAACGAAGGTGCGCAGCTGCCGGGAACCTATATGGTCGACATTCTGCTCAATGGCCAGCGAGTGGACAGCCGGGAGGTTGTGTTCTCGCTGGTGCGTGAGGATAACCGTCCCGTGCTTTACCCTTGTCTGAGTGTCGAACAGCTAGCGCGCTATGGCGTGCGCACAGAGGATTTTCAGTCGCTTGACAACGGTTCCGGCTGTGCTGATCTTTCCATACTGTCCGGGACAACCTACAACTTCAGCTTTAGCGAGCAGCAACTTCGTCTGTCGGTACCGCAAATCCATCTTCGGCCCGCCAGTAAAGGAATTGCGCCACAGTCTCTGTGGGACGATGGTATTCCGGCTTTTCTTATGAACTACAGCGCCAGTACAAGTCGCACCGAACTGCGCGGTAACAGTGGGAAAAATAGCGACAGCAGCTTCGCGCAGTTGAGTCCTGGTCTGAACGCCGGAGCTTGGCGCCTGCGCAGCCAGTCCAACTGGCAGAAACAGGAGAATACGCAGGCGCGCTGGCAGACAAGCTATACATATGCCGAGCGTGGCCTTCGTGGCCTGCGCAGTAGGCTGTCCCTCGGAGACCGTACCACGGAAGACAAAGTATTTAACGGTGTACCGTTCCGCGGCGTAATGCTGGCTTCAGACGAGCTGATGGTGCCTTATACCGAACGCGCTTTTGCCCCTATGATTCGTGGTATCGCCCGAACCCAGGCGCGCGTTGAGGTTCGACAGGGAGGATACCTGCTGTATGAAACCACTGTGGCTCCGGGTCCGTTTGCCCTGCGGGATCTTACCTTGGCGGGCCGCTGGGGCGGAGAGCTTCAGGTGTCAGTGCGCGAAAGTGATGGAAGCCAGCAGACCTTCAGCGTACCCTATCAGACCCCCGCGGTCTCTCTGAAGGAAGGGTATCTTAGTTACGGCCTGATGGCAGGCCAGTATCGGCCTGCTGACCATAACACAGAAGCTGCAACTATTGGGCAGGCTGTGCTGCTCTACGGTCTGCCTTATGATCTGACAATCTACGGCGGCTTGCAGGGTGCAAAAGCGTATCGGTCCGCAGCGCTCGGGCTGGGAGTATCCCTTGGTAATTGGGGATCTGCGTCTTTTGACGTAACCGGTGCCCAGGCGCAGCTGCGTGACCAAGACAAAGAACAGGGAACGGCATGGCGTGTGCGCTACAGCAAACTCATCGACGCTACCGATACAACCCTTACCGTAGCAGGCTATCGTCATGCTACTCCTGGATTTGCGACTATTGAGGAGACTCTCAATAGCTACGGCCGGACTAATCCGACTGACAGTAACCTCTGGTACAACCGAAGTTACGGTCGCATGCGCTCCACGACCAGTATTGCCGTCTCTCAGGCAATAGGTCGTTTTGGTAGTCTGGGGATTAATTATTCCATCACAGACTACTGGCACCATGACGGAAATGACAATAACTATGGCCTGAGCTACGGAATGGGACTGCCATGGGGGGCAAGGCTTTCACTGAGTCAGTCCCGTACGCGGAGCACCACTGCCACTGGGGCAATTCGAAATGAGTCACTGAGCAGTCTGTGGCTCAGTTTGCCGCTCACAAGTCGTGCCGACAGCACCATCACAGCCTCTTATCAGGGCACCATGGGCCGCAGCGGGGATACCCATAGCCTGGGTCTCAACGGTTCCGCTTTGGACCACCGCCTGAACTGGGACGTACGCCAAGCCCGCAGCCTCAGTCGTGAAGGACCGTCAACGAACAACGGCTATATGCATCTGGGCTGGAGCGGAGCCTATGGTAATGCCGGGACTGGTTACAGCTATAACACTCAGCAGCGTACCGTTAGCGCAGAACTTAATGGCGGTATGATTCTGCACGAAAACGGATTGACATTCGGACAGAACATACCGGGCACTGTTAGCCTGGTGCAGGCCCCCGGTGCAGCAGGTGTTTCTGTCAGTGGCACCTCCGGTGTGCGGACCGATTATCGTGGGTACACTTTGCATCCGTCGGTTACACCGTATCAGGAAAACATAATTAGTCTTGATCCGCTGAGTCTTGCTGATGATGTAGAAATCACCCAGACGGATGTACGGGTGGTACCTACTCGTGGAGCCGTCGTCACGGCACGCTTTAATACCCGCTCCGGTGCGCGTGCTCTGATGCGTCTGACGCGGGTAGATGGCAGCGGTGTTCCATTCGGCGCTCTAGTAACCGTGTCTGGGGCGGAAGGCGGTGCCGGCGTTGCCGGCGCTGGCGGTGAGGTATACCTAACCGGACTGCCGGTAAAAGGTAAACTTTTAGTCCGCTGGAGCGGAAGCGAGTGCAGTGCAAACTATACACTCCCTGCAAGTCCGGGAGCTTCAGGCGTCCATACCATACAGGCGACGTGCCGCTGACGGCACCCACAGGAGAATTAGATGAGAATTCTGAAAGCAATCTTGCGGGCGACCCTGGTCGCCATAATCCTGAGTTTCCTGCAGTCGCTTCCGGCATCGGCAGACATTCCGCATATCGATTTTCGCCCGGAAGCGACCCGAACCGCCGGGCCTGTTGCAGACGGCTCCCTGCTCGGAAGGGGGCGGGTGACCTGGAATGGGCCGCATGAAGGTTTCCGTCTGTGGCTGGAAGGGGGTCAGGATGCTGGCGATTATCGTCTTGCACTCACCTCCCCCGGTGGTACAGGTCTTCCACTTCGGGTCAGGATTGAGACCGACGAGCCGGCGACCGCAGAAGATGCAGGACGTGGCCTGCGTATTCTGAGTAGTCAGAACAGTGTCAATTTCAGGATAGTTACGGACGGCCATCAGGAGGCAAGCCCCGGCATGTGGCGGTTGCTTATCGGGGCGTCAACGGTGCTGAGCCTCTAAAACACAACTCCTTTTACTGTGACCATGGGTACGAAAGGCCAGTAATTTTCGGATCCGTAAAGTGTGGTTCAGCAGGGTCAAAACCCAGAATAATGGAAAAAAGATGATTTATAAAATGAAAAAACTGGTTTTTGCCAGTGCCCTGATATGGTCTTCAGCATCCGTCCTCGCCGCTGACTTCAGCGATCGTCAGGTGATCGAGGCTGACCTGACCTATGCCCGCCAGCTTAACAAGGTGACACTGAAACTGAGCCAGATTAAGAATCTGTCCGCGGGGCAAAATATACAAGCTGGCACGAAAATTGCGAATCTGAGTGTGATTAGCGAGTACCCAGCACAACTGGGCTTCCGCTGGTCCGATAAAATATATCAGAGCATTCAGGAAAATGGCAGAATTGTTCAGGTTAATCATGTGAGTGAGCCAAATACATACGTGACTCTGGCATTTGCTGAGAAACAAGGCGTGAGTCCGATAACGGAGGGAACCGACACATTCTTCGTGTCTGATGTTGCCGGCAACCTGACTAATGATATTGTTCTCGCCGCAAACCAAGACATTATGCCGGGATCATACCTTATAGCTGTTGATGCCGCAGTGTACAACCCGTAATTCCTGCCCAGGCTATTTCCTTGTTAATACATAACAATCGGAATGATTAACATGAATATAAAGATGACAAAGCTGATTATTGCAGGCGTCATGGCGGGATTGTCTGCACCGGCATTATCCGATGCCTTCAGTGACCGCATAAATGCAGACGTCTCGCTGGAATTCACACGCGACATAAACAGTGTCACCCTGACGCTCGAGCAAATCACAGGTCTGTACGCTAGCGTGACGATGGAAGCTGGTACGAAAGTAGCAACTCTGCGCGCCAGCAGTGAGCGTGACGAGAAGATTGGATTCCGCTGGTTGCTGTCCCCAAGTCAGGGGGTGAACGGCAATGTCGTGACGGTGAAAAACAAAACACAGCCAAAAAAAACTTTGAAGCTGATGTTGAACATTTATGACCTGACAGCGACTGTGCTGGGTACAGAGACGTTTTACGTCTCCGGGCAGAAGGGGCCGGTAGAGGCGGACATTAGCTTGGCTGCAGCTCAGGAGATTGAACCGGGTGTGTACCCGGTCTCAATTCAGGCTGCGGTATATAACGATTGACATAGCATTTGCAGCCGGCGGGTTGCAATGCTCCTGAAAAGAATGCCAGATGAAAAAACGCTAATGGAAAGGCTCTCACATATAGGAATAGGTCAACTTAGCTAGTTTAAATAGCATTAACTGTGAAGCTTAGATTTTTTCCTCAATGATACTTAAACAATTTGAGGCAAAAATATGGCAAAGGACGTCAAAATTACAGTAACTAATTTTTTGAAAAAAATTAATCTAATGCAAGCGAGAAACGCCATGACAAATTTAAAATCCCTTACAATTGCAACCCTTCTGATTGTTAACGCTAGTAGTTTTGCCGCTAGCTTTTCAGATAATGTTTATAAGGAAGTGACTTTTGAGGTTAAAAAGGCACCAGTCCCCATTACAATTTCTATAATACCTATGGAATTAATTGAAAATGACTATCCCAAGGGAACCAAGATTGCTGATATTAAGATAACGACCGACAATGGTTCATCACAACGTTTAGCGCTCAGATTTAGTCCAACCAATTCAAATCAAGTAACAGAAACCTCTGGGAGTAAAACCATCCTAAAAGGAAAAGGGAAAAACTTTTCACATGAATTACCTTTGCAGCTTGTAGGTGATGCAGTGAGCTATTCATCTATTAATGGCATAGATATGATTATTACAGAAACAACAACGCCGAGTTATACGTTTAGTGCAATGTTAGCGGGAGAGCATAAAATTAATGCTGGCACATATACATTAAGTGTTGAAGGGGCGATATATAACCCTTAAAAAATGATTTGTATCAGTAAATTACATATCCTACATGCCTCTATAATAGGCCTGAGAAAACTCAGGCTTATTAACTACATCTATTCTGACAACACTTTTCTGTTTAAAGAGCGTCTGGACGAACAGGATGCGTTGATCCTCGCCCTGCAGGAAAAACCGAGCAACCGGAACGTGAAATAGACCATCTTCAGGCACAGCAGTATAAACTCCGCAGAATGAACTTCGGCAGCCGTTCTGAAAAGGAATCTCGACATATAGCAATCTGACCCGGCTTCAGAAAAAAAGCGATGCACTGACCGATCAAGTGCCTCACCAGCTGCGCTGGTCTGAGTATACGAAGACCCAACTGTAGGTTTTCCTCGTCATCAGTCCATCATCAGCGTATCTAGTGTCAGATCGCGAGATAAAGTCAGTTTCATCTATGTAACAGGCGAAGAGATCGATAACCACCGCCAGATAGAACCAGCCTTGGCTGGTACGGTGTGGAGTAAGAGGCAGGGCGTAGTCGGACTATTTCCCTGCCTCTCCTCCCCGAACCGGACGTGCACCTTTAAGCGCATCCGCTCTATTTAAATGCTGGCGAACGCCATTGCCACTTCTGTAAAGCGCGATGTATACGTGTTTCTGGCTTCTTGCTTTGCCCTGACACGGTTTCGGTGATTTACACCACCACCTCATCAGGGAAGCGATACCTGTACGGTATTTTCGGGCCAGCCAGTGAGCCAGCTTCCAGAACACGGCACGGTCAATATAACTGAAGACTTTGACTTTAAAATCAACGAACTGGTAGAACGGAGACCAGTCTTTAAGTTTCCGGTTGAGTTGTTCAGCCATATCAACTTTGCTTTCACTGTAATTGCCTGATAACAGTGCTGTCAGTGATGCAGCGAAGTATCTGGTTTTTTCCTTCAGAATCGTCGAAACTACCCGCATCTCGCCATAACGACTGCGTTTGCGGATGATCCTGTGCCCCAGAAAGATAAAGCCGTCATTAACATGGGTGATTCTGCGCTTGTCCATGTTAAGCCTGATTTTCAGGCTGTCTTCGAGCCCCCCCGACACTCCTCTCTGATAATTCCCCCTGTGCTTTGGTGCCTTTGACGATAAGCACGAAGTCACCGGCATATCGGCAGTACGCCACAGCGGGTTTCGATTGCCAGTTTTCTCTGATTGCGGTACTTCGGCCCCGCTGGATACTGTTATTCCAGTACCAGCGATCCTTGCTGGCTTTCTCGCTCAGGTACCGGGTGATAGTGATAGACGACCTCGGGTATGTCAAACGCGATAATGCAGAAACTAATCTGTTATTACTGCATTACAAACCGGAACGGCCAAAGCGTGAGCATAAGGGTAAAATCGCAGTAGCAGAAAGCGATATGCGCTAGTGCTCTGGCGGCCTCGCTTTCTCAGCCTTCTGTGCGGCAATACAGCAGCAACATATCTCCATCGGAATATGAGGAAGGGGGGGATAGTCAGGAAAGTAGGTATCAGAGGAAAGCTGAGTGTCAGAGGTATCAGTCTGAACGCAGGTAAAGCGTTCTGGAGAGAACGGGTCGTACTTAATGAGATGCAGGAGGATAGCTGTTACGAATTATGGTGTTAAAGCAGCAAAGTGGGGGGGAACGAAAGGAAGAAACAGTCGATCACCATGAGTAAAGGATGTTAAAAAGCGTTCACCATGTTCTCGTCAGTACCAAAAAAACAGGGCGCGAGAGTATGGCGAAGTTAGATCTGTCAATTGCATATGGGCATAGAAGTCAATGAACACAGTAATTACAAAAAAATGAACAAAAAAATCAAAAAAAACATTTCTTTATGGGATTTTAATCTAATTTTTGGTTAATTTTGATATTATGTTTTGCGCTTGTTTTTTTTCATTTAATCTCGCACCAGCTAAAACAACTTCGTTTAGCTCAAACAAAAAACTCACAGACTCACAGGTATACAGAATGAAGATGAAACAAATTACTTTATCCATTCTAGCTTTGGCAGGAATGGCTGCATCTAACATGTCAACAGCTGCAAGTTTTCAAGATGAGACCACTACTAGTGCCACTATTAGCTTTAGCAGTCCTTCAGGACCAATTACTCTGAAAATTACCCCACGCTCGGATTTGACCTCTGGCACTGATGACGGCGGCAAACGACTTGCTTCTGTTTCTGTAAAAAGTTCTGATAATACACAAAAATTAGGTGTTCGTTGGAGTCCTTCAAATACAAATCAGATTATTAATAATTACTCAGCGAAAATTACCAACGAAAATGGTCATATCCTTTATGCGGCAATTAATACTGCTGGATTAACCCAAACATCAGTTGGTAATGATCTTTACTTCGTGAATGATAATGGTGGGCCAATCGCTACTGACATCTTGAGTGACGGTCCACAAGAAATTATGCCCGGGAACTATGTCGTAACCTTAGACGCCTCGAGTTACATCTCTTAATATACCTCTGACACTGCTGGGTGAAATATTCCCGCAGTGTCAACCAATATAGTCTTCGTTACAATCTTTCATGCTAATTACTCTAGTCATTCCGTTTTTCCTAAAGTAAAAACAAATAAAGCAGTAATAATTAATTTTTAACAGTCGTAGCAAAACCTGAGGCGTTCTCCCTTGCTTAATAAGCAGCCATATTAGCAATGTCTTCATAAGCCACATGACATGAGGACATCCCCATGAAGAAGCGTTTTTCCGACGAACAGATCATCAGTATTCTTCGCGAAGCGGAAACCGGAGCTTCTGCCCGTAAGCACGCCATTTCCGATGCCAATTTCTAGACCTGGCGCAAGAAGTTTGGTGGCATGGAAGTTCCTTAGGTGAAGCGGCTTAAATCTCTTGAAGAGGAGAGCGCCCGCCTCAAGAAGCTGCTTGCCGAAGCCATGCTGGATAAGGAGGCACTTCAGGTGGCTCAGGGGCGAAAGTACTGACGACAGGCCAGAAGCGGGAAGCCGTTGAGTTTATGTGTGATGCGACCGGTCTGTCGCAACGTAGTGCATGCGGACTTACAGGTTTGTCCCTGTCGACCTGCAGCTATGAGGCTCAGCGTCCGGCAGCTGCTGCGTCGGGAGGGCCTTCACGTCAATCAAAAGCGGGTATGCCGTATTTACCACCTTAATGGACTGAGCGTAAAACGCAGACGACGCGGTAAAGGGCTGATTTGGCAAGGTCTGTGTAGTCTGATTCCTCCCGGGGTTATTGAAGCCCGCAGCATAGCGACTGACGCACAGCCTGAGCCGTTCATCTGAAGCCCGAACAGTTGTCCGAACTTCAAATCGTATTTGCAAGGAGGGGTATAGATGAGCGTGTCAAATCACCGTTGTGCAGGCATAGATGTTTCAAAAGGTACTCTGGATATTGCAATCAGCAATAATGCCAGCCAGTTCACTGTACCAAATGGAACTGATGGTTTTACTCAAGTTCTCAGGGAGTTAAAGAGAAATGAAACAAGGTTGATCCTCATGGAAGCGACAGGGGGTCTGGAGTCAGGTGTGGCTTGTTATCTTCAATCAGAAGGCTTTGACGTTGTCGTCATTAATCCCCGCCAGGCTCGAGATTTTGCCCGTGCAATGGGCTATCTGGCGAAGACTGATCGTATAGATGCCAGAGTATTGCTTCAGATGTCGGAAGTGATTAACCAGCACCCGGAAAGGGAAAAATACATTCGTCCCTTGCCTGATGCCCACAGGCAGATTCTGGCTGCGATGGTGGCCGACGCAGACAGCTAACAGCCATGCTTACAGCCGAACGAAACCGATTACATCCCTCGCATCCTCTGAGTTATGAAAGCATTAGATCAATTATTTCGGCACTGAAGAGTGAGCTGGCTCGCATCCAAGGTGAAATGTTGATTCACATCAAGAGCCATTTCAGTGAGTTATCTGATCTACTGAGTGCAGTTAAAGGTGTTGGGGCTGCGACAGTTGCTGTATTGCTGACTGAAGTTCCTGAGCTTGGCTCGCTCTCTCGACGTGAAATTAGCGCCCTTATTGGGGGTGCTTCAGTAAACAGGGATTCCGGTACGATGCGCGGTCGCCGAACAGTATTCGGAGGGCGAGCTTCAGTCCGTACAGCGCTCTATATGTCAGCCCTGGTTGGGACGAGGCACAATCCGATAATTAAAGAGTTCTATACACGCCTGGTTGCCGCAGGAAAACCCAAAAAAGTTGCACTGACGGCCTGCATAAGAAAATTGCTGACAATCCTGAACGCAATGCTGAAAAAGAATGAAGCATGGGATCCGATGTATCACCAGCATGCTTCGTAAACGGGCGCTAAAGACAGTTGCTATGCTCAAACTATAGGGCAGGATCGTCTACCGGGGTGGGAGCAGCCTATAAGAGCTCGACGGTTGTAACTAATACTGGGGCAGTTCAAACCAAAAGCAAAAAATCATGATTAAACTACATATGCTTGTTTAGGAAGCTAAGAATACTCGCAAAGATGTTATGAAGATTTTTATTAAAAATTTTTTTAAAGTTACTGCTATTAGGTTCAGCCTGTATGCAGTTACTAAAGTGAGTTTATGAAATTTAAGATATAATTCATACTGGAGCAATGTTAGTGCCCTTACCGATCGGCATTATAGAATAAATTGCATTGCCACACTTTATTCTTTCTGTCGTATTAATCCACAAAATCAAGTTTAAAATGGACATTAAAATTCCGGCTTCACGCTTAATAGCGTGCCAGACTAAATATATCAATCCTCGAGTGCAATGCATATCGTAGTCTTGCGCAAAAGCAAAGCTCTTAATTACTGCCGTAATTTACGTAGTATATAAGAATGAGTTAATATTAGTGCTGGCAATCAGTGAAGCCTGCACTAATAATTAAATGCCCTGAGAGCTCAAGATTAAATCAAATAAAGCACTCAAGGCATTATTGGCTTAACTTCTAGATACTTATAAGCATACTCAGGCAACATTCCTCGCAAAGTATTTATATCTGTCTCGACAAAAACTCCGATTGTCGGCACTAGCTTTCCAGTATCAACGAAACGGTTTTCAGCACACAGGAACTGATTGGGTGAAAAAGTCCTTGATGGTGATGAAATTAATGCCTTAGAACCTCCGCAATTAATGAACTCATTAGAGAAGACCAGATAGTTTAAAATCCTGATTGATTTTTCTCCACTGTCACCAAAATTTTGCCAGTAACTAACCATCCCATTATTGATGTAGTTATTAAAAATGTAGGTGTCCTGCATAATCCACCAGACATTATTAACATCGTCATATGGTCGTGCATTGAAGGAAATACCTTGCAGATAGTTTCCTGCGAAAATCAGACCTTTAGCGTTACGGAACTTTAACTGCCCAGAAGGATTATCATCGCAAGGCCAACCACCAAAATAATTTTGTACGACTTCAACCTGGTCATACTGCTTGATATATATGTTATGGTCACGGCTAATATCCTCTTTACCTGTTGCTGGATTGAAGAGATACATTTCCTGACTACCTACGAAGAAGTTTTTACGAAATAAGGCTTTCTTCAGATTACTGGTGGAGTACCAGCCAGCAACAAAATCCCCCTGTACGTCGTCGAATGAAATAGAACCAGCTTTGCGCAACTTAAGTAAAATTGCGAGCATCACCTGGGTTTCATCATCGAGCCACGGTTTTGCCGTATCGATATCAACCACTGAACCAAGGAAATTTTGTTCGATAACTAATCCAGGAGCGTTTCCATAAGTACTAAGACCAACCCCCGCATAACCTCTACCACGCATGAAAACGTTACCTTTAATTATATAGGGGTGCGTAGAGCAGGTGAGCTGCGCTACATCAGTAGATGTTATGGTGTTGATAAACACATTATGACTTATGCTTATATTCGTTTTACGTCCGTAGAAGTTCACAATAGCATTATCAAAAATAATATTTTCGATGCTTAACGTGGTGACTGTATTAACATATGTGCAGTCACCAAACATCACAGCATTACCACTATCAGAGATACCTCGGAATACAGTGCCGCTGAAAGAACCTTTCAGCGAATTGTAGGACTTCATTTTTACATCATTAGAAAAAAGATAGACTCCAGGCGGAAAGAAAATCCCTTTCTTTGCAGAATTACTAACATCAAGTAACGCGGCCAATTTTTCCGTGAGGTCTTCTCCTGTATCAGGATTAATCCCTGCATCAGGCCCATAGATATAATCTTTTAAATTCACAGTCAATCCGATATTTAAATCTTTCATATATAGTCCTTATTTGAAATGAGTCATTCTGTCTCTCAAGAAACGCATTTCATGACTTCACATTATTTGTTAAATAAAAAATTCAGGAAAGTATTTCAGTAGCGTGTTGTGTTTCCAGGCGATAAGATCACTTTCTGGCATACCTGCCTTTGTCTTTTGTTAAGTGCACGCACCATGAAAAGGGCATCTGCTGCCAGACCATCATACTCTCGCAGCTGCCGCACAGTTGCTTTATCTTGTACATGGGCGTTTCCGCTATTTAGCGAAGACTTTAATTTGTTATTTAGCAAACGCACGGATTCTCCAGCACGGTAACAGGCGTCTTTCGGTGAGGGATCGTGAAACTGTTTTTCTTTAGGTGCAGTTAATAGTGACGTGACCAACAGTCTTAAGCTCCTTCTGCTGCGGATGACATTATTTTACTGCGTATATGATGAATCTGGGGTTGGTTTCTGATTCAATCACTCCGTTCACTGGCGCGCCCTCATACATGATTTCATGTATAATAGTTCAATTTATTCAAGAAGGTGCAGGGCAAACGTGCCATCTCGGTTAATTCGACTATTAATACTTGATTACGATCTCAAACAGGTAAAATATGTTCTTTTAAGCCCTTCAGTCAAGTATAAATTATTACGTATCTTTGACACTTTAAGATAAAAAGGTATACTTATATTTTGCGCCATAAAATACGCCTCAAATAATTCATCAGGAGTGTTATCAAGTTTATGTTTATCTTTATTTACTATGAGCATTTCATAATATAAGCTATTATGTTTGCGGGTATATTCAATGAAGTAAGCCCTGTTTAGTTCATATCTTTTATCATTAAATATTAGCGTACCATTTATATGCATTGTGGCCTTATTGTTAGGTTTCAAAACAAAATCGTAATCACTATCCAATTTAATTGATTCATTGTTTTTATTTACTATAAAATTAACATCTGCGACGCATGTAAATGTTCTGTCCACAAAGAAATAATATGTACATAAAAAAAACACAGCAATCAATACCACTGTTATTTGAAAAAATACAAACCCTCTTTTGTTCATGTGAATCACCTTGTTGAGTACGATATCTTGTAATTCATGCATTGTTCTAAATCTTCACCTTTTTTATTTTTGCATGTGGTATAGAAAATATATTTGCCTCCTTGGGTATTGAAATCTAAATATATATCAACTGAGCTTCCATCTTTAGGGCCGTAACACTCATCAAGATTGAGATCTTTCTTGATGTTATTATCAAAGGTTTGTTTAGGTGCGAATGAGTTATATCCATAAATATTACAAATGCCTATTTTTTCAATCTCACTATAGGTTTTACTCTTAAATTCATTAAAACCAACACTTTCAAAATAAAAATACAAGGATAAAAAAACCAAAGAAAACAATGATAAAAAATTTATTATTGTGTATGAGTATGCGCTGGGGTTGTAACGACTTTCTTTTTTATTTCCCAACACATCTGGAATTTCATTCTCATTATTATCTATATATTTATCACAATAAAATTCGTATCCAACCTTAGGTATTGTTTTTAAATGCAACTCATCGTTAGTCAATGTGTAGTAGCTTTTTCTTATGGCTGCTATGCTATTATTTAAACTAGCATTGGATGGTGCATACCCCCTACCAACCCAGATGTTTTCAAGCAACTCCTCCCGTGATATGGTGTTATTACTTTTCTCAAGTAGCTCAGAAAGCACTAACGATGTTATTGGTTGTAACTTAATATAGTTTTCAGGCTGGCTTACAAGGGTTAGTGTAAATTCATCTTGGTTAAAGACAACTTGGTTATTGATGATAATGTTCATAACGAACTCTACTATTGAAGTATGCATTCTTAAGTATAATTTAAATTTGTTTTTTTTCAATCTTTTCTATGTTTTATAGCACAAGAACGCTATATTATCCTCATGAAATTGACAAACTGAAGAAAATGGTTCCTATTTTCCAACCCCATTTTTATTCGCACATTACGACCATGCGCACTTACTGTTTTAACAGAAATATTCATTACTTTGCTGATAGTTCTCTCTGTAGCGCCACGCAATACCAGGCTTAAAAACTCTATTTGTTTTTGTGAAAGGCATTCAAAAGAAAAATTATTTTTTTTGTTTGGCTTTATTATCTTTATTTTTTTTAAAATGGATGGTGGTGATATTTTCATTGCCACCCCTCTATTTCTTAAGATGCTTCCAGACTCACCACCAAAATAAAAGACAGGAGGTGGAATATCTATAAATACCACTTTAAAAGAATCTGCGCAAAAATTTTCAACCATGCTAAAATCCTCATGTGTGATTTTAATAACCTCTACTTTTAAATGACTTAGTTTATACTTAAAGACAGATACAACCCCTTCAGCCAGAAAATTATTATCCGTGACAAGGAGTGCTTTGTGTTTATGATTCACATTATACATTAGTTGTTTATGGTTCATACTTCACGTTAGTTGAATTTATGAAAACACTCATGATGCTTTTCACTTGATGTCAAAGCTTATTTAAACTATATTTTTAATTTAATTATATAATGAATGTGTTTTTACGCTACGTTTGTGGTGGTCAATATATCCTGCACAATAACTTTTCCTGCTGGTATTGATGCGATAACCAGAATTATTACGATAGTCTTTTCATACTTATTCCTGTACCTTTAGGCTAATCTTTAATAGCAGGCACCTTGTCTTCATGGTACGGATTCTGCCTCATCTTTTATGGCCGGTATATAGCAGCCTCCAGGCGAGCCTCATAACGATCAGCCACGACGATAGTTTCTTCAGATGAAGAATTAAGCGTGGCGTCCATGCCGATATTGCTGGCGGCAGTATTCAGGACGAAGAAGCTCTCGCCCTCCACATCCTTCCAGTTCGCGTTTGGCATCCAAAATTCGACCTTGAGTTTATTGCGTGGATTATAGTAGCCATAAATAACCGCGATTCTGTCACCCCTATAAACTTCCGCCCTTGGCTGGTCTGGAGACCACCGCAAACCGAGCAGACCTGGCCCCTCGGCCTGGAGAGTGATGTTTGCCCATGTTGTACCAGGAGCAAACGTCCCCGGACGGAGGTTAGGTTTCGTGAAGATATTCAGTGTCAGTTGGTTGGCAGGATAAAGAACTTCCACCATTCCCGAGGACTCAGTGATCTGAGATAAGGTAAATGCTCCGGCCTGACTGGTGAGAGCCAGCCAAGTGAGTCCGATAGTTTTAATCAAATTTTTCATCCTTATTTCCCTACTAATTGAGCTTGGAGTCGCTCAAGGATTATATACCGCAGCCTTAATCTTTATCTCGTATCGACCGGGGAATAACGTATTCTTAACATAACCGTGATCATAGGAGCCGACAGCAAAAATAAACGCTTTTTGATAGGTAACCATTTTCTCTGTTATCTCCCAATAACCTGCCCCGGAGTCAGAGGGTAAAAATGTAGTTGGTTCAGAAGTCAAAGGTAAATCATCTACATCCACCAAGGAAAGTACCATGTTCGCATTTGTAACACCTGTACCTGGAATAACTTGAGACACAGAGATGATTTCAGTCGATTCGGGGTTAGCAAAAGCGAAAGCGATATATCGCGGCACCTTGGTTTTAATCTCAAAATCCGCGACTATACGGCGTAGTTCTATAGGGCCAGCAGGTACCACATAGCCGTTGACTTCAAGCTCAAAGGCATCAGCAGGCGCCTGAAAGGTTACGAGCGTCTCTGCCGTACCGCCATCAGAAAATTCTGCCGCCTTTTCCTGACGATCGCTGAAGTCAGCGGCGAGGACGGATGCTGACGACCATATCAGGGCACTGGCAAAAACCAGTTTTTTCATTTTATAAATCATCTTTTTTCCATTATTCTGGGTTTTGACCCTGCTGAACCACACTTTACGGATCCGAAAATTACTGGCCTTTCGTACCCATGGTCACAGTAAAAGGAGTTGTGTTTTAGAGGCTCAGCACCGTTGACGCCCCGATAAGCAACCGCCACATGCCGGGGCTTGCCTCCTGATGGCCGTCCGTAACTATCCTGAAATTGACACTGTTCTGACTACTCAGAATACGCAGGCCACGTCCTGCATCTTCTGCGGTCGCCGGCTCGTCGGTCTCAATCCTGACCCGAAGTGGAAGACCTGTACCACCGGGGGAGGTGAGTGCAAGACGATAATCGCCAGCATCCTGACCCCCTTCCAGCCACAGACGGAAACCTTCATGCGGCCCATTCCAGGTCACCCGCCCCCTTCCGAGCAGGGAGCCGTCTGCAACAGGCCCGGCGGTTCGGGTCGCTTCCGGGCGAAAATCGATATGCGGAATGTCTGCCGATGCCGGAAGCGACTGCAGGAAACTCAGGATTATGGCGACCAGGGTCGCCCGCAAGATTGCTTTCAGAATTCTCATCTAATTCTCCTGTGGGTGCCGTCAGCGGCACGTCGCCTGTATGGTATGGACGCCTGAAGCTCCCGGACTTGCAGGGAGTGTATAGTTTGCACTGCACTCGCTTCCGCTCCAGCGGACTAAAGCACGGGACGGTTATCCTCACGCACCAGCGAGAACACAACCTCCCGGCTGTCCACTCGCTGGCCATTGAGCAGAATGTCGACCATATAGGTTCCCGGCAGCTGCGCACCTTCGTTAAAAAGGCTTATGTCTGCTCCGACCCCGGCCTCTCCCAGCATAGCCGGGTCGAAAGTATAGGTGCGTGCGGCCGCAGACTCTGAAAACAGTGTCAGGCAGGTCAAAACGGCAGGCACGCAAAATATCGCAGTAATACGCATGGTTTGATGGCTCCCCGGAAAACTAAAGATGAAAATCATCACTGAATACGGGCGGTTACCTGCGCGCTATCACCGCCCAGGTCGTTAATCACCACATACTTCAGCTCGCTGGCCGGACCGGTACCACCGGATACGGTGTAGATGCGACTGCTGAACGGCGCGATATAGTCCGGGGCATCAATGGATTTTCCACCCACAGAGATGGTCTTGAGGTTAATGAAATAAGGCGAGTTATTCATCGCCCGCACCCCTTTAGCATCGCGGTACCAGGTGAGCTCTGAGCTTGCCGCTTCCGGGGTGCTGCTCAGACCTGCAGGCCGTGTAAAGAGTTTGATGCACTGACGAAGCTTAACCTTAACGTCAAGTGTGGCGCTGCCGTTTTTGGCGTCCTTGCGCTCATCCCAGGCGTCCCCTTTTTCAGGCGGGATACCTGTCACGCAGAACCAGTTGAGGGATTCACGATCCTTCGGGCTGCTGTCGCCGGTCATTATGATGCGCACACGGCTCTGCTGGCCTGCGTCAAGTCTGAACAGGGGAGGGGTAACCGAGAACGGTACACGGCTCCCACCATCATCAGGAGAAACTTCGCTCTGGGCAAGAACAGGGAAATCGTTCGGGTTATTGATAGTGACGGAAACCCCTGTCGAGCCCGGTGTGTATATCAGACGGGTTGCACTGAGGCCGACAGAGTAGGTGGTGGTCTTCTGCTCCAGTTTGGTTTGTGGCTCCGCTGAGCTGGCGGAAGGCATAACGAAAATAAGCGCGAGGAACAGCGGCGCGCGGGTAATATGGGTGTTTTTCACCAGAAACTCCAGTCAGTAAAAGCAGTAAGCAGCATTCCTGCATCCAGGCAATAAAACCGCAGTTCTGCATCTTTGTGGCGCTTGATTCCAGGATAAAGCAGGATTGCCGGGCGGAAAATCAGGGCGCATCCACAAAATGAAGCGTCCTGCGGGCAAGATTAAAGTGTTCCTCAAATCTGCCTGAAAAAACCGCAAGGCAGGCGCATAGTGGCTTTATTTTACCGCTGCGCATGATGCAGCAATGCGGCGACGGTTTATGGGATTAGGTCGCTCTAATTGCGGAAAAATAATAGGAAGGACAGGGTGGTTATTGAAAGATAATATTTCAATTACATAAATATTAATTTATAACACTATGCACAACCTTTATATCAGCATATAATGTCGCGATGGCGGCGGGTGGAGGATGGAGGGTGGCACTATATAAGAGTCCGAATGGCGAAGCAGATAATCCAGTTCGCAGCCGGATGTAAGGAGCGGGCGACTGAGGGAAGCAGCAGTGGGAACTAACTGAGGCTGCTGCGAGGGATCTGCAGGAGAAAAATAGGCTGACACGTAGCATAATGCCCTAATATTTCATTAGACTACATATTATCGAGCAATCTGAATTACTATTGTTTATCCTGCACACATGCAAAATATCTTTTTTCATGCTACTTTATTAAGTACAGCCTCCCGTATATTAAGATGCCAGATACTATGAAAAATTTAGAACTTCCGATATGGCTTTTTAATGCATTTGTCTTCTTTGTAATCTTTATTTCAGGTCTCGCATTCAGTTACTGGAAAATGGAATCAATGCTTGAGCAAGAGACACGCAATCAGCTTGTGCAGGCCGCAGTAAGAGTTGAGGCAATATTAGGGCATGCAAAGTCAGCCTCTGAAAAAGGCGCCATGTATGCTGGAAGTACCTGCACAGATTCGGTTCTTTCAGCTCTGCGGGCACATGTTGCTGCAATTCCTGATGTCCGTTCTATTAATCTTGCTAAGTACAATCAGATTTACTGTACAACTGTCTACGGCAGCAGACATTTTGACGTTGATGGAAAAGATTACACTCAGGGAAAACTGTTACTGCTTAATGGAAACGAACTGACACCTTACCGCTCTCTTATTGTCTATCGTAACCTTACGAGCTATGGAAATTCTGTGCTGGCCGGTGTCGATGGGTATTATCTGTACAATATACTGAAGCTAATAGACAGTAAATCACATTTTTATATACAGGTAGGTAATAAATTTATGAGCAAGGATGGTATCGTTATCACCCAGCCAGGAGTTGAGAAAACGATCTCTCAAGATTCTTCGCTGTATCCTTTCTCAGTCGTAGCGGATATTTCACAGATATACACATTTTCTACTTTCCTGCAACATTCCTGGGATTCAATAGCTTTAGTTGTATTTTTTTCGGTTCTGACCAGTTTTCTTATGAGCCGGTACGTTCTTTATCGTAAAACGCTTGATGCCCGTCTTCATAAAGCGATAAAAAAAGCTGAAATCTCACCCTGGATCCAGCCGATTTATGATGCAGAGAATGAGCAAATTGCAGGCGGTGAGATACTTCTTCGCTGGTTAGAACCCGGTAAGGATTATATCGCACCCGATATATTTATCAAACTGGCGGAAGAGAACGGCACGATTAAAGAACTGACAAGCATCTGCTTTATAAATACGGCAAAAGAATTGAAAGAATTCAGTTTCGCCGGCTATACTCCTCTCATTATTTGTTTCAACGTAAGTGCATGGCATTTTAAAAACAAAGACATACTCTCATTATGTGATTATTTTTCACGGCTTGTTTCACCCAATCATTTCCGTATCGTCCTAGAG
Organism: Enterobacter asburiae; assembly: GCF_007035645.1. Taxonomy (NCBI): domain Bacteria; kingdom Pseudomonadati; phylum Pseudomonadota; class Gammaproteobacteria; order Enterobacterales; family Enterobacteriaceae; genus Enterobacter; species Enterobacter asburiae. The sequence continues at coordinate 92,530 of NZ_AP019633.1, read as the reverse complement.
GTAACCGAAAGGGAAATAATTACCGACAGTTTAGAAACACAGGAAGTTATAGAGTCATTAAAAGAACGTCATATTGCATTGTCATTGGATGACTTTGGAACAGGAAATGCCAACTACAGCTATGTAAAGCTTTTCTCTCCTGACTATCTAAAAATCGATAAGATGTTTACTTCCGGTGTTGAAAATGATAGAGTTTGTCAATATGTGATTTCCAGTATTATTAATCTGGCCAGAAAGCTGGGCTGCGCTATAATAGCTGAAGGTGTAGAGAACGAGACACAAAAACAAATGCTGAGAGCAATGGGGGTGACACATTTTCAGGGTTATTATTTCAGTATACCTGTACCTTTAAATGAGTTTAAAAATATGCTGGAACAAACTCGGGCAGCCGATGATAATACCGTTCAAGGTTACGAGTGAAAAGTTCCAGCTACGATAATACCGGCGAATATATTTATGATTAATGCTACATAAGCTAATCACTACCAAGCGCTCACATCGGTAAATTCTGTTCCAGTAAGCACGATTTTGTTCTTTTTGATATCCTATTTGCACGGTTATTAGCATCAACAGCTTTGTAATAGCGCCTGCCTCGATTACGCTGAACTTCAGCAGGGATCGTCTAATGACTAGAATTAAGTGTAGCAGCTATCGCGCGAATGCTCATTTTGGCTGACAAAACAGCTAGTATTTCCTCGTGCCAGATTTTCCTTTGCTATAAATGTCCGTCTTCCAACAATCCTCCACAATTCCATGTTTTCGCATGACTCGCCACACTTTTGGTTCAGCTCCTCTCTATGATATGTTGCCTTTACCACGGCTCTTGCCTCTACCGTTCAGCCAAACCGCGACCGCCTACGTGAACGACAATTAGTCCGGATGGCTACATTCAGTAACTGCTAGGGGAACGCAACGAGATGATATTGAGCCACACAGACTTCCAGTCAGTTAAGGCTTCCCTGACGGAAGCTGAAAGGTGAACCGGGGAAAGTCAGCGACGGATGTTAAGGGGGCATGGCTCCGATGACTCGCTGGCTGGCGGAGCTTCCGCAGTAGTCTGTGATGGGGAAAGCCCGTTACACGGCAAAGGGAAGCAGTTTAAAGGTGTTTGCGAAGTGAACTAACAGACCTAATAAGGTGAAGACCTTCGATAATCAGCGAAATGTAACACAAGCTTGTCACATTGGCAGCAACAGACCCGTCTCGACGGATAGGACGGCTGCTGGGTCTGATAATGGCTGGCCGAAGCCGCACGGATCGCCTTTTCATCAAAGGGGGCATATAACGGTTGGCTCGTTTTGGATAACATTTCGGTTCTTCTTTCACTGAGAGTTTAGTCTCCCTGAAACCCGGTACGGTTCAGCCGGTTGCAGAGATAAAAGGATGTGTTATAAATGGCTAATATCTGATCTCGTTTTTCGCCCCCCTCCGTCATGTACAGAGTGATACGTGTTATTTTGCACTCCAGCCATCCCATTATAGCCTGTCAATTGCCAGCATAGCCTGTCATGATTCTTCTGAACATTGTGTTGCACTGCATTCCCCTGTTTTTCTGGATGTGGTTTTTCCGCCCTCCCCGGGCGGTTTTTTTTCCATACACCGTAAACTCCGCCAGTCACCAGCCCCGACCACGACATGCACTTATTCTGCTGGTTTTTCTATCCAAAAAAATAAACTTTCTACACACATAAAACTAATATAACTATAATCAACAAAATTACATTCCAAAAAAACACACTCCGATTCTAAAGTACCGCAGTCATTCATTCCATTAGGAAGAATATTAAACTGTGAAAAAAGTTCTTATTCGGAAAACTGCAATCGCCACACTTTTGGTGCAGTTCTGCTCTCCATTATCTGTTGCCTTTACCCCGGCTATTGCCTCCGCCGTTCAGCCAAACCGCGACACCACCGCGACCGCCGACGTGAACGACAATCAGGCCGCCGCACGCCTTGCCCAGGCCGCATCCCGGGCAGGGACCTTCTTGAGCAACGCCCCAGATACCGATGCTGCTGCATCACTCGCCAGCGGGTACGCCAGTGCCGAAGTCCAGCAGTGGCTCAGCCAGTTCGGCACGGCGCGCACCACCATTGACGTTGATAAGGACTTCTCACTGAAGGGCTCCTCTCTCGACCTCCTGGTGCCCCTGCACGACTCGCCTGACCTGCTCACCTTTGCCCAGGGCGGTATCCGCCGGGCGGACGACCGCACGCAGTCCTCCCTCGGCCTCGGCGTGCGCAGCTTCGGGTCCGACAGTATGCTCGGCGCCAGCGCCTTTATCGACCACGACCTCTCCCGCAGCCACACCCGGGCTGGGCTCGGTATTGAATACTGGCGCGACAACCTCCGCCTTGGCGCCAACAGCTACATGCGCCTCTCGGGCTGGAAGGACTCCCCGGACGTCACCGACTACCTTGAGCGTCCGGCAAACGGCTGGGACATTACCGCCCGCGGCTGGCTTCCTTCGCTGCCGCAGCTCGGCGCCTCGCTGGGCTTTGAGCGCTACTACGGTGAAGAGGTGGGCCTGTTCGGACACAGCAACCGCCAGAAGGACCCTTATGCCGCCACTGCAGGCCTGAACTGGACGCCGTTCCCGCTGCTCACCCTGAACGCCGGGCAGCGTCAGGGCAAGGGCTCGGCCAGCGATTCCCGCCTGGGTCTTGAGCTGCGCTACACCCCGGGCGTATCCTGGGCGCATCAGACCAGTCCTGACTCCGTCGCCGCACTGCGTAGTCTGAGCGGTGCTCGCCATGACCTTGTCGAGCGCAACAGCAACATTGTCCTCGAGTACAAAAAGAAAGAGGTCATATTCCTGAAGACCCAGGAGCTGGTCACTGGCTACGCTGGTGAGCAGAAGCCCCTGAGCGTGGAGATAAAGAGCCGGTATCCTGCTGAGCGCATTGAGTGGCAGTCGCCAGAGCTGGAGGCGGCCGGAGGGATTATCATGTCTTCCGGCCCGCATTCTCACGCTGTTATACTACCGGCCTGGCAGCCGGGAAGAGCTCTCCACGGCAATACCTATACGGTACGCGGTGTTGCCGTGGACAGTCGGGGCAACCGCTCTGCCGCGTCCAGCACCCGTGTTGTCGTTTCACAGGCAGCCATCAGTCCCGCACTGTCGGGCCTGAGCCTTTCGTCGCTTAATCTGGTCCCGGACGGCACCAGTGCGCAGAAAGTCACCCTCACCCTGCGTGATGCAGCCGGCAATCCGGTTGACGTGGACGAAAGTGAGATTGTTACGGAACGCAGCGATAATACCGACAAAAACGCAGCGCGGGCTGCACGCGGTCTCGCCCGGGTGGGGCATTTCGTACGCACCTCTGCCGGCAGCTATGACCTGACGGTTACTCCGGGAACGCAGGAAGAGCACTTCACGCTGACTCCGTATGTGCGCGGCTACAGCGCCGGCACCATCACTGTCAACATCAGCCAGACTCTGAGTGATGCTAACTCCTCACTGGTGGTCGGGCAGCCTGTTACCGACACGGATACGCCGGTGCCTGTAATGCTTACGCTGCGTGATGAGGCGAGCATTCCGATTAACGGCCAGAAGGTGAGATTCAGCAGCGGTCAGGACGGCGTCACCTTCTCTGACGTGCAGGAGTCTGCTGGCGGAGTTTACACTGCCACTATGCGCGCCACGCGGACGGGCGTGGTGACGGTGAGCTCTATTGTGAACGGCATCCAGCTGGCGCAGCCGCAGGCCACCGTCACAGTGAAAGCGGGCTCTGTCTCGCAGGCCACTTCGACCCTTAAAACAGACCGTACGCGTTATGCCAGTCAGGAGGATGTGGTACTGACACTGACTCTGAAGGATGCATCCGGCAACAGTGTGACGGAGGTGGATCTTGCCTCTGCCACATTTACTGGTCCGGGGCTACAGGAGAAGGAGGGCTCAGCCTGGACGCAGGCCGGCGGCGTCTGGACCCGCACCTTCACCGCGACGACGGCGGGCACCGGCCTGACGGCCGGCATCACGCTGGGCGGCACGGCCGTTACCTCCGCCGCGTACACCATCACGGCTGCCGCGGCTTCTGCGGCCACCTCCACCCTTGGGGTCAGCGGCGGCGTTAACGGCACGTTCACCGCCGGAGACGAGATGACCATCACCTTCACCCCGCGCGACGCGCAGGATAACCCGGCGACCATCACGGCGGAGGCTGCGGACACCATCACCGTGGCGAACGCCGCGCCGGCACAGGGCTCAGCCTGGACGCAGGCCGGCGGCGTCTGGACCCGCACCTTCACCGCGACGACGGCGGGCACCGGCCTGACGGCCGGCGTCACGCTGGGCGACGGAACCGTCACCTCCGCCCCGTACTCCGTCACGGCGGGCGCGGCTTCTGCGGCCACCTCCACCCTTGCCGTCAGCGGCGGCACTAACGGCACGTTCGCTGCCGGAGACAGCATGACCGTCACCTTCACCCCGCGCGACGCGCAGGGCAACCCGGCAGACATCGCGGCTGCGGTTGCGGACACCATCGCCGTGCCGGGCGCAACGCCGGCTCAGGGCTCCACCTGGACGCAGGCCGGCGGCGTCTGGACCCGCACCTTCACCGCGACGACGGCGGGCACCGGCCTGACGGCCGGCGTCACGCTGGGCGACGGAACCGTCACCTCCGCCCCGTACTCCGTCACGGCGGGCGCGGCTTCTGCGGCCACCTCCACCCTTGCCGTCAGCGGCGACACGTTCGCTGCCGGAGACAGCATGACCGTCACCTTCACCCCGCGCGACGCGCAGGGCAACCCGGCAGACATCGCGGCTGCGGTTGCGGACACCATCGCCGTGCCGGGCGCAACGCCGGCTCAGGGCTCCACCTGGACGCAGGCCGGCGGCGTCTGGACCCGCACCTTCACCGCGACGACGGCGGGCACCGGCATAACGGCCGGCGTCACGCTGGGCGACGGAACCGTCACCTCCGCCCCGTACTCCGTCACGGCGGGCGCGGCTTCTGCGGCCACCTCCACCCTTGCCGTCAGCGGCGGCACTAACGGCACGTTCACCGCCGGAGACGAGATGACCGTCACCTTCACCCCGCGCGACGCGCAGGGCAACCCGGCAGACATCGCGGCTGCGGTTGCGGACACCATCGCCGTGCCGGGCGCAACGCCGGCTCAGGGCTCCACCTGGACGCAGGCCGGCGGCGTCTGGACCCGCACCTTCACCGCGACGACGGCGGGCACCGGCATAACGGCCGGCGTCACGCTGGGCGACGGAACCGTCACCTCCGCCCCGTACTCCGTCACGGCGGGCGCGGCTTCTGCGGCCACCTCCACCCTTGCCGTCAGCGGCGGCACTAACGGCACGTTCACCGCCGGAGACGAGATGACCGTCACCTTCACCCCGCGCGACGCGCAGGATAACCCGGCGACCATCACGGCTGCGGTTGCGGACACCATCGCCGTGCCGGGCGCAACGCCGGCTCAGGGCTCCACCTGGACGCAGGCCGGCGGCGTCTGGACCCGCACCTTCACCGCGACGACGGCGGGCACCGGCCTGACGGCCGGCGTCACGCTGGGCGACGGAACCGTCACCTCCGCCCCGTACTCCGTCACGGCGGGCGCGGCTTCTGCGGCCACCTCCACCCTTGCCGTCAGCGGCGGCACTAACGGCACGTTCGCTGCCGGAGACAGCATGACCGTCACCTTCACCCCGCGCGACGCGCAGGGCAACCCGGCAGACATCGCGGCTGCGGTTGCGGACACCATCGCCGTGCCGGGCGCAACGCCGGCTCAGGGCTCCACCTGGACGCAGGCCGGCGGCGTCTGGACCCGCACCTTCACCGCGACGACGGCGGGCACCGGCCTGACGGCCGGCGTCACGCTGGGCGACGGAACCGTCACCTCCGCCCCGTACTCCGTCACGGCGGGCGCGGTTTCTGCGGCCACCTCCACCCTTGCCGTCAGCGGCGGCGCTAACGGCACGTTCAGGGTTGGAGACGAGATGACCGTCACCTTCACCCCGCGCGACGCGCAGGGCAACCCAGCAGGCATCGATACTGATATACTGGAAACCATGACAGTGATTGGCACCCTTCCGCTCTTGAACACAACCTGGACGCAGGCCGACGGCGTCTGGACCCGCACCTTCACCGCAGCGTCGTTTGGCACCGATCTTATGGCCTTACTCTTTCTACCCGACGGGGCGATCGCCTCCGCCACGTACACAATTACGGATGGCGAGGCTTCTGCGGCCAACTCCACCCTTGCCGTCAGCGGCGACACGTTCACTGCCGGAGACGAGATGACCGTCACCTTCATCCCGCGTAACAATTTTAACGGCCCGGCGACCATCACGGCTGAGGCTGCGGACACCATCACCGTGGCGAACGCCGCGCCGGCACAGGGCTCAGCCTGGACGCAGGCCGACGGCGTCTGGACCCGCACCTTCACCGCGACGACGGCGGGCACCGGCCTGACGGCCGGCATCACGCTGGGCAGCGGAACCGTCACCTCCGCCGCGTACACCATCACGGCGGGCGCGGCTTCTGCGGCCACCTCCACCCTTGTCGTCAGCGGCAACACGTTCTGGATTGGAGACGAGATGACCGTCACCTTCACCCCGCGCGACGCGCAGGGCAACATTGCGAACATGCCGCCTGATAGTCCGGATACCATCAACATACCGGGCGCCGGGCCGGCCCCGACCCCAGCCTGGATGCCGGCAGGCGGCACCTGGTTAATGACCGGCATCGCACAGAATGAGGGCTCCGACATGGTGGCCTCCATCACTCTAGCCGACGGAATCGTCCTCTCCGCCCCGTACACCATCACAGCGGGTGCCACGAACTAAAGGCAACACCGGAGTACCTGAGAGCCCAGGTACTCCACTCCCTAAACTAATAAATAAACTTTTTTATGATGAATACTGAATTCACTCCGCAGCAGAAACTTGAAAACATCATTCGCTCCCTCCGGGAAAAAAGGAGTGTTATGGTCTCCGGGCGGGAAGATATAGCCATGACACTGCGCGCACGTCCCACTGTCTTCTTTCTCGAGGAGGGGCGGGCCTCCCTTCGCCTTAAAAGTAATGGCTACATTATTGCCGACTTCACGGCACCCGCGGTGCTCGGTCTTGAGCTGCTCTGCGGTCGTGAACCAGATACAACCGTGGCCGTTCAGGATTCAGCTCGTCTTATTCAGGTGCTGTCTTCTGACCTTGCTGCGGAAATTGAGCTGTCGGGGATGTGGCATGATGTCTTCAGCATTCTTGCAGACAATGCGCGGCATGTGCGGGATAATCTCGCCATCAGTGCGTTCGGCAGCAATTACCACATCGTTCGCCACCATCTTCTTGCCCTGAGCAACGGTGACGGGGGCCTCCTGAAGCAGGAATCGTTTCACCGGTATATCAGCGAGCGTTCAACCGTCTCCCGCAGCACTCTGTACAAGGTTATCAGGAGTCTGCAGGCTGGGCAGTACATTACCATGGAAAGAGGAAAACTGATTGAGCTTCGACATCTCCCAAAAAATTATTAAAGATGAGTCTGTGGTTGAGGTTTCCATCCTTACCGACCCGCCAGAGTCATGCGTTGCATCAAGGAAGATAAAAGGCTGGCTGTGATTTACTTCACCCGGTGCGGTCAGTTCTTTGCGCTCTTTAGGCTCATGCACAGAACATCGCCGCTGAACGTGGAGTGCGGACCAGACACCGAACCCAGGATACAAGGCTGTCCATGAGTGCGGCAGAGCACCATAAGCGTTACTGATGGGTGCGGTAATCCGGGCACATCGTTTTACGTATCTTCTGCGAGCGGCTCTGGCTGTACGGCAGTTGCATCGAGAATCACAGGAAGTGGCTGAGTGAATTGCCACGGATAATCCAGGCTGAGCCTCTTAATTGTCACAGCCTTTTTTCACAACATATTGAACTATTGCTCGTTACGTTCTTTCCTGTGAAGCAGGGGCTCTCATCCAGACTGCTGAACCAGCAACACCGGGGCAGCACTCTCTTGGGCAGAAAACCGTATATTCATTATATGTTCTGTATTCTGTGTTCGGTCGCACCATGACCCGATTTCCTGAGCGATATGGTCCAGGTAAGGCCGTTTACAGCCCGCGTTCAAAGTCAGCGGTGATGAACATTACTTTCAATAAGTTGCTTTTATCTCCTGAAGCTCATGGTTTCGTTGACTGGTCAGCGACAGCGCTGGATAGCAGCAATATCCGTGCACTCATCAGATGAGCTGCCAGGGCTAAAAAGAACATACTGATATCTCCAGAGATAGTGTGCGGGGTCGCACTCGCGGTGGTTTTGGCACAAAACCAATCTGACGATAGACGGAAACGAACTGCCGTTAAATATCGTGCTCAGCATCGGACAAAGCAACGAAAGCCAGTCCGTAGAAAGCAAGCAGGACTGCATTGGTGTTCAGCACCAGAGAAGCGACGTGGTCATGCTGTACTGGCGGATAAAGTTTACTCCGTGGGATATGTTATCTAAGATATTGAAAAAATACGTGAATAGGGCGATTTTTTGCTTCAAAGCGGTACTGCAGCGCAAAAAGTATTTTGTGGTGATGGGAGTTGAGGCTTGCTGGCACGCCGTTTATGCGGACGTGTACTCCTCAGAACCCGACTCACAGAACTACAGCATACGGTTTCCGGCAGATGAGTGTTCCCACTCATCTTCAGCGAGAATTGAACGTTGAACCTACCAGCTTTAGTTTCCTGAAGCAGAGAAAAGCCCTGTCCTCGGTGCAGGTATGTTCATTACTGAAAAGTGAAAGCCCCTCCAGACTGATTCAGGCAATAATTGAAGTGGGCGGAATTAACAAAACATTTGATTGATGATGAAGCGTTCCGCAGGCTTATACTGACTTAACTTAACATCGGAGAAAGCAGCTATGCGGTTGCCAGAGCGATCTGCCACGGACAGAAAGTGAGATAGGAAAGCATTATACCGACGGTCTGGAAGAACAACCGTGCGCTCTGGCACTTGGCTCTAGATAACATGCGGTACGCCGCCCGCAAGTGCGGGCTGTATATCGGCGTTTTCTGTGCTATCCTTTCCAACGGAAGTCGAATCAAATGGCATCTTCACATTCATTTCTCTTGGGCGCCTGGTCAGACGGCGTCTCGCAGCCGCCCATCACCATCAAATCGCAGTGGCGCAGCCTTATACTGACCGCCGGATGTGATTACTGGCATGTGTACATGTCAAAAAAGAGGGCCGGTGGCAAAAACATCGTGAAATAAGACTCAGAGAAAGCTGAAGCTACAAAATGCGGATGCGGCATTTGACGTTTGTCATAACGGTGGGCTCTGTTGAACCCGCCGTTAGTGGACATCTAAAATTACAAGTGCGTTTTAAACCATTCTGTCTGAATGCTGATAACCTGCTTAAGATGCTCTCCTGCATAAAAATCGTAATGACGTGCACTGCTTACCTCGTATAGCCTTTTTTCTTTGGCCCCCACAGCGTCAAATAAGGCTCGTCCCTGCTCCGGTGGATTAACCGTATCCTGACCAGCAATAACGATCAGGGTTGGGCACGTCACCAGTGAGGCATTAAATGCGGGTTTATACAGAAGAGTTTCGCGCACCGTAAGGAATGGTATTTTAATGTCCATCTTTGGATGTTGCGTTCTATTTTCTTCAAAAAATGATTTTGATTCTGTATCGCTCAGTACCCGATTGACCCCCACGAACATTTCTTTACCGGTGCTCTTCTGCTTTTCAGCCATCTTGTCCAGGGTTGAAACAAAAGCTTCTTTCTCTTCCTTATTCATATTCCCGGTGACTATTCCTTCACCGTCTGCAAAAGCCAACTGACTGACAATACATTTGACCCCCTGGCTTCTGACCGCCGCACCAAATACGTGGCATCCTCCAAATGATGTTCCCCACAGGCCAATACGCTGGGCATCAAGGGATGGCTGTTCTCTTGCCCAGTTAACAACGGAGATAATATCGTCAATTTGCATAGCAGGGACCAGGCGTCCGCGTTCGCCGTCACTGTCCCCAAAACCACGATAATCAAACGTGATGGTGGAGAATCCGGCGCGGGTAAATGCTTCAGCAAAATCAGGTAGTAAAAATTCTCTGATACCACAGAAGCCATGGCACAAAATGAGCACCGGGCTTTTTGTACTGTCGGAGGGAGAACGAAGCGTCAGAACGATGCCGTTAGAAATTTTTTCTGTTGAAATTTCCATTAATATATATGTCCTTTTATCAGGTCAGTCATTAGAAGAAAAATTAAGCTCTAGAACTCTGTTTAGGAATCTGCAGATATTGGTCCTGAATATAGCACCTCCGACCAACGTTCTAAATACAACCGATTAAACTGGTTCTTCCTTTGATCCAGAACGTCTTTTCCATTTAGATGTAAATAAACTAACTAGCTTAACTAGTTATTTAACGTCATAGCTGAGGATTAATTTCCTCCGAACATTATAAATCAATACAATCACAACAATAAATAAACACATCACACTAATAGGATTAGTTAAAAATACAGCGACATCTCCTCGTGATAGCAGCATAGCTCGCCGTAAATTCTCTTCGAATATTGGGCCAAGAACAAAGCCCAGAAGTAAAGGAGCAGGTTGAAATCCTAGGCGAGATAAAGAATAACTAAAAACGCCAATAGCCAGCGCAATCAAAACATCAAAAATATTTGCATTCGTGCTATATACACCGATACATATTAAGAAGAGTACAATAGGAAATATTAGTCTATAAGGAATAGATAGCATCTTAGTCCAGCATCCAATCAGAGGTACATTAAGAATTAAAAGTAATAAATTCCCAACCCAGAAACTGGCTATAAGCCCCCAAAAAATTAACGGATACTCGTTTATTAATTGAGGACCTGGCTGAATATTTTGGATCATTAGCGCACCAAGCATAAGCGCCATTACAGCATCTCCTGGAACACCGATACTCATAGTCGGAATAAACGCAGTTTGTGCAGCAGCACTGTTCGCTGCTTCTGGACCTGCAACACCTTCAATTGCTCCATGGCCAAAACGCCTTGGCGATAATGATATTTTTTTTTCAATTGCATAGGACATAAATGATGCTATAGTTGAGCCAGTTCCAGGCAATATACCAAATAATGAACCTATTACTGAGCCTCTGAGAATCGGCATTATTGACTTTTTTCTCCCATTTCGATTTAGTCGCATTGACTTTATAGATATATTGGAGTCGACGGTTTCCCGATTATTATCGCGGTTAGCATTACGCAGGACATCGGAAATTCCAAAAAGTCCCATAGCGATCGCAACAACTGCAATCCCATCATTGAGTTCTGCAAACCCAAACGAAAACCTAACAATTCCTGAATTAATATCTGTACCGATGAGTCCAGCAACCAAACCTAAAAGCATCATCGCAATACCTTTTAATGGTGAGCTCACAGAAACAGTCGATGCCAGCAAGAGACCAAGCATTAAAATAGAAGTATATTCTACCGCCCCAAATTTGAATGCAATACCTGTTAAAAAAGGAGTGAATAATATTATGAGAATAATACCTACAGATGCGCCGATAAAAGATGCAAACATTGAAATCAACAATGCTTGTGCAGCAAGGCCTTTTTTGGCCATAGGATATCCATCAAAACAAGTAACTGCATGCGATGTAACACCAGGAATATTCAATAAAATAGATGTTATTGCCCCGCCATATTGAGCCCCATAATATAGACCAGCTAACATCATCAGAGCAGCAGTAGGATCTAGATTATAAGTAATCGGCAATAGAATAGAAATAGCAGCAAGCGGACCAATCCCAGGCAAGACCCCTACGACGTTTCCAAGAAAAACCCCTATAAAGGAGTATAGTAAATTAATTGGCTCTAATGCTACAAGAAAGCCGTCAAAAAGGCTAATAATATTATTCATAAAAACTTACATCTCGCGGAAAAATGGAAGCTGAATTTGAAGAACAAATGCAAAGAGTAACATTGCAATAACACTTGCCAAGGACAGTATCAACGCAGATAACGGAGAATTATTTTTATCCCCTAGTGCTGATATAAACACTATCGAGAAAGTTGCAGGTACTAGACCACAATAAATGCCCAAGATCACGAAAGCTAAAAAACCCCCAACAAGGAAGAAGAAAGCTCGTAATTCTTGCGTGGAGACTTTTTCGATCTTATCTTGACTTATAGGCACTGCAACCATGATTATACTTATGACAACCATGCTCCCACCTATAATTAAAGGAAAAAAACCCGGCCCCATATTTTCTAATGTTCCTCTCGGGTAGCTAAGTCCGCCATACAGAGTAATGATAGCGATTGAAAATATAACCACTGATGAAGTCCACTCTCTTTTTTTACTTTTCAAATTTTCTGTCCATCTCTATTGTTAAAGTTATATTTCATAACATATCTAAAAGAATTGGTTAAGATTTTGTGTTATAGTATTGACTTGCATTTCTGGCGACCTCATCTTTTTTATTTAGTTAAGGGACTGTTTGGCAATCGCCTTTTATAGAATTCTATAAATAATTAAAAATACATACATCAGGGTTATCCATAATTTTATGGCTAAAAATTATCTAGCTGTATCAATAGCAACTCTAGCTGCTGCTAAATCCCAGGCGGCACAACCGACAGTCTTAAAAAAAATGGGGCGTGAAAAATCAGGTTGAGATGTCAAAATATCGGAAAGCGAATGAACCTCCGACCAATCAATTTTCGCTTGAAGCAAATCACCCGCCTCATTTATGCCGCCTGTTTTTTCATCTATAACCACCTGACTGGAACGTACTGTATCAGCAAAAATCTCAGAAGCATTTGGATTACATGTTCCTACACCAATAAGCAATCGTCCAGCGATTGCTGGTTCAGAATAAACAGGATTAGTACTGCTAGTCATAGTTATAACTACATCTACAGACTCAGGGACAACGTTACTAGTGCATGGGCGTAATTCCACACCAATCGAAGAATGTTTACGGCAAAACTCTTTAGCTTTAGCCTCACTTGTTGCTTTAATCCAAAAACTCATATTAGGAAACAATATATTAAATGCCTGTAAGTGACTTATTGCCAGTTTTCCCGTACCGATTAACATTCCCTCAGAAGGCGGAGCAGAACAGAGATGCCGCATACCAACTGCACTTAATACCGCTGTACGCCTTTCTGTTACTGTAGGCCCATCCAGTAATAATATTGATTCGCCACTTTTTGAATCGTAAACCCTTACCTCACTATGTACTAGCGGTAAATCTCGCTTGCGGTTGTTGGGATTAACGAGGATTAGTTTGTGTACAGTTATATCATGGGCACTAGCAACCATCGAATAAAGATGTCCGTGTTCAGGCAAGGATATATAGGTGCGTGGAGGGCAAGATATTTTCCCTTCGCCATATTCACGGCAAACCTTTTCAAGCGAATTAAATAGTGCTAAATGCCCGAGAAGATGTGCAGTCTCTTTAGCATTCCGAGTAATTTTTTCTATTTTTCCAGGTTTTTTCCAGGGTAAAAACACTTTTAAACTCATATTACAAACCATCCATTCGAGTTACATGAAATTATTTTGAGCTGTTTTTTTCAGCAAGCGGCGTCCACTTTTTAACTTCATTATTTAAAAAAACTTTAAATTCCTGTGTGTCAGCACCAACATAAATAGCTCCTATATTTTCTAATCTACCCTTGATCCATATCTTATCGACTGGCTGAGTCAAAGCACGCGCGATAACCGATATTACTTCAGGGGGAGTGTTTTTTGGAGCAAATAAACCAACCCATCCTGACGCTTCATAGTTATATAAATCAGGAATCTCAGAAAGAACTGGCACATCTGGTAGATCCTTGAGGCGCCATTTTTCGGTAACTGCAAGAATTTTTATATTGCCTGAGTGAATATGTGGAGTTACAGAAGGAAGACTATCTAGCGTAAAATCTAAACGACCGCCTATGAGATCGATCAATGCGGGTGCGCTTCCCTTATACGGGATATGGGTAAGTTTCATACCAGTCATCTCTTTTAACAACTCAATACCCAAATGTGAAGTAGAGCCCCGACCTCCACTACCATAAACAAGTCCTGCATCACTATTTTTGGAAGTGTTCACTAAGTCCTGTACACTGTTAAATGGAGAGGACTTATTTACAACTAAAGCCATCGGTGTTCTGGAATAAAGAGCAACAGGGATAAGGTCGAGCTCAGGATCAAATCCTGCTTTTGGATAAATTATTTTGTTAGTAACACTGGGGCCTAATGTGCTTACCAAAAGTGTGTAACCATCTGAACGAGCTTTTGATACATAAAACGCCCCTATATTCCCACCTGCACCAGGTTTATTTTCAACAATAACTTTAACCTTCAACTCACGAGATAAATGCTGTGCCATTATACGACCAGAAATATCAGCACCACCACCTGGAGGAAAAGGAACTATCAGCCTTATCATTTTTGATGGGTAAATTTCAGTTTCAGCAAAAGCCGATGCGAAAAAAATTTTATTAATAAAAAATATAAGCATCAAAAATAATTTACATAATCTGTAGTTTATCATTAGTAAATTACCATAAAGGTTTGTGTTTAATACTTCCCAGGTTTTAATTGAAATATCCATTCATATTTAAAACCGCCAACTTGATAAGATTAGAATGTAAGCAGTAACTAGGTTGAGTTCTTCCTATTTATTGGCACGTAAATGTGTTTACCCCATTAACGTGGCACCAATATTTTAATGATAAACAGAATGCTTTTAAGTTATAACGGCAATTGTTTAAAATTACACTATATTAGCAACTCAATGTTTAATATCATAATTATATTTCTCACTCGCGTAAACCCCTAAAAAAAACTTCAATTGTTTTTTTGTAACTTAAAACTAGTATTTAGTGTTGTTATTTGATTCGTAAGGCCCTTCAGTACTGGTGCCCACCGAGGGGTTATAGACTTGATGAATCGCCACAGGTTAGACGCCTCAGAATCATTTATGGACTGACCACGCCCTGGTAGACGATCCTGCCCTATAGTTTAAGGCTTCCAATTCAACCATAGAGGCGCTTGTGATTGTGCAGTTGGATCACTTATATATCGATCTTTCATCAACTACAGGTTTAGTATGTACAATTTCCCCTTTTCTTTAGTTGCTATGTAGGTGTTTTTACATGATTATATAAATACGCATTTACTTGTGTTTCAGCTAATGCTCATAATCACGTACGTGGCTTTTTTCTATAGATCATAAAACTAATTAGATAGTTTTATTATAAACAGAGATTACATATATCTTAGTCTTTATAAAATTTCTTATTACCCTGAGAAATTTATTGATTTTCTGTCTATGAATTACGTGTTAATTATCATGTGGAGATATATCCTTATGCGAAGTTAAAGAAAGCAAAATTAACATTGGTTCAAATATATGGTTGTTTATACGCTCTGACTTCAGAGCATTTAACTAACCATGATCGCTATCGGACGCAGCATCAGGATCTTCATTCATTTGATTTATCTTGATTTTTTTGATAGCACACTTTAAAAGTGGTATTTTCTCATAAAGAAATTCACCAAGGTCATAATAGTTTTCTTGTGAGATTATTTTGCCTTTATATATGCATGCGTATGTGCAGCCATTTAGTTCTGCAATTGTATTGAACGTTAAAATAGGATGTGACCAGTATAATGTCCATGTTATGGCGAAAGAACGATCATTTCTCAGTGGTTCATCTGTTAGCAGATAATGTACATTAAGGTTTAACACCAACGGTGACAGAGCTTTTTTTAATTTATTCAAACCATAATAGCACCCGAAAGGATCAATTAAAATTACGTCAGGGTGATATATCTCATTGAGTATATGAGGAGGGCGCATATTTATTGCGCTATAATAATCAATAAACTGACTTATTGTTTTATCTATCATCTTCATGATGTTTACCTTTTCAGGATTGTTAAAAATATGATGTCACTGATCATAGTAGTTCAGATTTCACAGTTATGTCTATAATACTTCCCATATCGAGTTGATGTTTTTTCATAAGTTTATACAGGGGTGTTCTTTTTATGAATAAAGATGCTAGATTCAATCTAAACTGCTCAATCGATATGTAGTTATTCTGGAAAGTCACATCACGTGGCGCGTTTATAGCTATTTTGTAATGTTCGCTTTGTTGTTACACCTTTTACCTCTCGTTGGTTAGATGAGTAAAAAGTACGTTATCTTTTGCCGATTATTTACTTATTAAAATGTACCTTTGAAAAAGTAGACTCTCTGCGGTACGCTTTGGCGTATACTTTTCCCCGATTTTTCACGCAGCGCGCCGGACGCTTTCCGGCCCGGACGGAGCACTGGATGACACTGATGCCTGACGATGAACCAGAGCTGATCCCGTCGCCGGTGGGTATTCCCTCAGATGAGGATTTCCTGCCTGCGCTGTCAGGCGGTGATGCTCCGGTCAGTCCCGCCCGGGCCTACCTGCTTTCCCTGAACTCCCCCCGCAGCCGGCAGACCATGGCCTCTTTCCTCAGGATTGTCGCCGGCATGCTCGGCGCCGCCACCATGGATGCTTGCAGCTGGGGCTGCCTGCGGCGCCATCACGTGATGGCCGTGACCGAGCTGCTGCGCGACACCGGCCGGGCCACGGCCACCGTTAACACCTACCTATCGGCGCTCAAGGGCGTGGCGAAGGAAGCCTGGATGCTGAAGCTGATGGACGTCGAAAGCTTCCAGCACATCCGGGCGGTGCGTAATCTGCGCGGCAGCCGTCTCCCGCGCGGCCGGGCCCTACCGCCGGAGGAGATCCTGTCGCTGTTCGGTGTCTGCGAGGCCGATGACTCCAGCATCGGGGTGCGTGATGCTGCGATGCTGGGTGTTATTCTTGGCTGCGGCCTGCGACGCTCGGAGGCCGTAGGGCTTGATTTAAGTGACATTGTCACAGATGAGCGGGCACTCCGGGTACTGGGCAAGGGCAACAAGGAGCGCCTCGCCTACATGCCGGCCGGCACCTGGCAGCGGCTCAGAATGTGGATCGATGAGGTTCGGGGGGAAAAAGACGGGCCGCTGTTCACCCGCATTCGCCGGTTTGACACCCTGACGAGCGACCGACTGACCGACCAGGCGGTATACCATGTCCTGCAGGTGCGCCAGCGTCAGGCCGGGATAGGGAAATGTGCGCCGCACGACCTGCGTCGAACCTTTGCTACGGCCATGCTGGATAACGGCGAGGATTTAATCACGGTTAAGGATGCGATGGGGCATGCCAGCGTCACCACCACCCAGCAGTACGATCGCCGTGGAGAGGCGCGCCTGCGTACGGCGCGCGACCGTCTGGATCTGATATGAACTTAACAACATATTAAGATACCAAGTTAACAAGATAGTTAGCGTGGATGCTCGCATACTGCGCAATTTTCTGAAATGGTGTCACAGTGGAACTTCCGTTAAAGTAGGTCTGCTGGCTATCCTGCTTCCCCTTCTGAACCGGGGTGGTTTGGATATGCGGGATGGCCGGTCCTTTTCGTTCTTTCGCCGGGTACCATATGTGATTTTGAAGGTTATGAAGCGTGAAAATCTTCTGCAACTTCAGAAAAGTAGCTGAGTAACCGGGTATCTCTCGCCGGCATACGTTCATGAGCCGGTGTTATCAGCCCCATCAGCAGAAAGCGGCCGCTATCCCACATGTGTTCTGTGTAAATGAGATAGTGATCTGAGGTACGGTTGTAGTTCTCTTGTCTGGCACTCCAAGTGAGCTGGAAATGCAGATTAACGTGAATATGCAGGACGTTAGCATTGACAGCGAATGGCGGGAAATCAAAAGGGGCGTCCCTTCCAAGAAGATTTGATGGTGCGCCAGTTGATTTATACGTAATGAACTCTGCTTGTAACTGGCTCTCCAGCTCAGGGTAAACGGCAAACGTGGGCTGGAAAAAAGTATCCCACGTGAGATGACTATACTCAGCCGTTAACGCCATTTAGCCGCAGCTCTGTTGCCTGAATCCAGCAGGTGATTCATGGCCGAGAGGTTGATTCCAGAGTCACGCACTTCTGTCGTTCGTGTGATTTGATCAATCAGACTAAGGTAGTTTTTGGTCGCAAGACTGACCATTTTAATGGCCTTAAAGAATGCAAACTCAACAGAATTCCTGTCATACGACTGAACGATGTTTTTTTCCGGCAGCATCAGAACAAAGGACTCTGCGATACCTGCGACATGGATAGTATGATTTCTGATGTCGCTGGCGACTTTGATAGCGCCGGAGAAATCGCTGTCTGCATACCGGGCCAGCTCGATGCGACTTGAGCGTAATTCTTCAGCTACGTCATTGAGAGCAACAGTGAGCTCGCTGATATCGGTTTTGTTGACTCTGGAGCCCATTTCGTAAACCCGTTCAACAATCGTAGGCTGACACGCAACCGCTTTGGGTTGCGGCTGGAAACTGGCAAGAACCAGTGCCACTGCGGCCTGCAAGTGCTGGATTTTAAATTTCACGACGGGCTCCATAATCATCATCTCTCGACGAGGCGCTGCATTTTACTACTGAACTTAACTATATGCGAAAAAAAGTTGGTTGCATATGTTGCTGGCACAGCAAACAGGAAATTGAAATCCTCTATCTGGCCGTGGCTTTCTGGATTGCAGCCTGGAGTCTTACAGCGGTTACAGCTTCCGGGAAAACCGTGATGGTGTCAGGAGTCGCTCCGCTAACGGGCATGACGATGATCCCCGGCGTTCCGGTGAGTCCCAGCGCCTCAGCCAGGTTACTGTTTTTCTCAAGGGATGCGGTATGGTCGCCAGGAGCTGGGGTGGTCAGTCCCGCCTTTGACGCTGCTCCGTGAATATCCTCCGCCGTCAGTTTGCCTTCATTATGGCCGGTGGCGTAGATGGCATTGTGATAGGTGACATAGGCCTGCGGCCCTTTCTTTTGCCAGACCGTCAGCCCCTGCTGCGCAGCCTGAAGTGAAGCTTCCCAGCGTCCACCAAATATTGGCCACTCCTTAAAGAGGTAGCGGACGTCCGGCTGCGCTTTCATGACCTTCTCCAGCTCCGGCGCGAAGCGGCTGCAGAACACGCACTGGTAATCAAAGAATTCAATCACAGCGACCTTTGCATTATCAGGCCCGTAAGCCGGGGTGTCCGGATCATGCAGAAGGTTCGCCTGATTCTCCATCACGCTGAGTGCAAACATCTTCTGCTTACGTGTCTCCTGCTGTTCCTGCAGCTTACGACTGACCGTCACCAGTATCTCCGGGTGCGACACCAGGTAGTCAGCAGCGATTTCGCCGATACGTGCCTCCTGCTCCGGGCTGAATAAGGGCTGAGGGGCCGAAGCGTGTGCCATTGAAATAAAGCCAATGTATGTTGTAACTATTAATGCTGCTAATTTGTTTGCTTTCATAGCCTGATTCTCATGATTAAAAGGGGGATTAACGTTCTTTCTGAATGGTTCGAGTGAGGGTCTGTTCTTCACGCTCCGGCATGCGGCCGCGTTCAGTATTTTCTGCCGCCCTGAGCATGTCTCGTTCAGCGTTTGCCAGATCTGCAATCACACGCGATGCCCGCGACTGTTCACCAGCGGTCTTGTCAGCACCTTCCAGCTCGCTTCTGACGCCTGCAGCGGCTTTTATTTCCTGTCCATCGGTGTTTTCCTCACCTCTGACCCTGGCGATCACATCCGCATCCGGGTTGAGTGGTTCCGGTTTACGCGGGTTAATGTCTTCCGGTTTCAGTCTGATCACCTCTTCCTGTGGAACTTCCGCCAGCAACGACTCCGGCTGCCTGCTTCGTCCGGCTTCTTCATTGCGAACCTGGTCTGCCAGCATTTGCTCGCGCAGCTGCTGTACGTTCTGTTCGTCCGTCAGCGTGGAGACAATACCCGGCGACACATCCTGTTTTGTCCCACCGCTTACCTTAAGCAGCCATGCTGAAGGCGGTTCATCACCGGTCTGCCAGACCACGCCGTCCTTTGGATGATTTCGTACTGCATCGAGTGCAGCCGTCAGGTCGCTGGCCACAATCGTGTTTCCGGACTGACTCCGCTGCAGCACGGCGCCACGGGCACGCTCTGTCATGACCATTCGTGTCTCCCCCTGAGCCATCCGTCCTTCCGGGCTGGAAACCAGGGAAACCAGGGCCAGGCCCGCACTCCTGCCATTGTTGTCATACACCGGCAGCGCCAGCGCCGGTTCAGGAAAGCGCCGGGTGGCCGGGATGATTTTTGCCGTCAGTGACGCATCCTGCATGCCCTGATGGCGCACCCAGGCGCGACCGATGGCCGTTTTATTCACCGGCTGCCCCATTGCCCAGATGGCTTTCGCCTGTTTGCGCTGCGTTTCCGGTGCCAGCGCATCGTGCGCAGTTTTGATATCACGCTCCGGTGTTTTTACCGCCTTAACCCAGTCCGCTTTCCCGTCGGTGTATATCTGGACGTGCTCTTTCACGCGTGAGGCTGAAATGTAGAAGGCACGACGGGAAGCCAGTGCCTTACGTCCGTCTTTCGTGCCCTCAAGCGCAATGACATAATCACTGCTGGCCCCCTGTGCGCCGTAGCCGGTGACGGCCCAGCCGTAGTCGATATGCTGCTGCGCCCGGACCTTCTCCGGATTGATGGTGACGCGACCGTTCTCCCCTTTCAGACGGATATTCCCCTCCTCGCTGACCGACTCCACCGTATAGCGCTGGTTGGCCATCTGCCCCTGTTCGCGATCGGTCGCCGTGAACTTAAGCAGATCGCCGGAACGGACTTCCATCTCGCTGCGGCGAAACAGCTGCACGTCACCGGTGATCAGCTCCTTCGGTGAAATCAGAGCAATCTTCCCTTCCTCATCACGTACCGTCACCGTTCTGCCGTTACGGTCAACAGCCACCACATCCTGGTAGCGGTCACCGCGTTTAACCACCATCCCTGCTTCCCAGGCCTCTGTTTTGTTGAACTCATGGCGCGTATGGGTGATTTTATCGAGCACAGGCACCTTAATGGCCTTCTCCCCCAGTTCTCCCCGCGCTGCAAGCGCGGCATGAATGCCGGCATTTATCGCTTTACGGTCGGCGTTCAGCTGCGCAATGATGAGCGTACGGGACCGCGCCTCCGGCGTCCGGTCCTTCCAGTCCGCCACGATGTCGTTAACAGGCGTCTCCGTTTCCTGAATCGCACTTTCCGGGAGCGCGGCTGAAGCGCTACGCGCCACACGGTCAGCCGGCTGGGTTTCAATGCGCTGCAGGGCCGCATCGATCCGGTTATCGATGATGTCGTGAACGGCGCCGCGCAGCTGCATGTCTTTCTGACGGACGATTTCCTTCATGATGGCCACATCCATCGGGCTTCGCTCCTGCATCAGCTTAAACGGCGCGCCCACGTCGACCGCTTCAAACTGGTCGATATCCCCCATCGAGACTGCACGTCCGCCGCCGCTGGCAATGGCCTGGAACAATGCCGCCGTATCCTGGTTGCCTGCCATTGATGATTCATCGATAAGAAACACCTGTCCTTTATAGTCAGGTTTCCCGCCTGCGGCCGTCGCCTGGTCATGCTCAACGACAAAGGATTTGATGGTCTGCGCCCGTACACCGACGTCGCTCATTTCTTTCACCGCCTGGTGCGTAGGAGCAAGCCCCGTCATCACCGGACGAACGTCCGCCGGCAGGGTCTCCAGTGCAGATATCACCGCCTTCAGCTGCGTGGTTTTCCCCACGCCGGCATAGCCCTGAATCCCGATAAACTGATCGGTGGTACCCAGCACCAGGGTGGTCGCCTTTTTCTGGCCATCGGTGAGTCCGTTCAGCACGGCCTCCGGTACCTGTTCCAGCAACGGCTGCTGCGTACCTTTCCCTTCCTCCACCACGCGCAGAATGGCTTTCTCCATCTCCCAGGTGGACCGGGACACCAGTACCGGCTCTCCCCCTGCGGATACGGACAACAGCTCGCCATTTTTAATCATCGCGCCAATTTCATTCCCGATGGCTTCGAGGTCGGGATGATATTTCTGCGCTTCCGTCGCCAGCTTAAGCTCGCTGATCACCACGGTGCGCTGGTCGTTAATGGCACGCCACACGGCCAGACCCGCGTCCGTCCGGACGCTGTGATGCAGTGAATCAACCGCCTGACTGACGTCCTGGTGACCGCTCAGGTTTCTGACCAGCTGCACGGGAGAGGCATTGGTCTTCATGCGCTGCAGCCGGGCTTCAGCCCGGTCCTGCACTTCGGCGGTGAACACTTCCGCCCGGTGGCCACTCTGTGCCAGCGAGTTCATGGTCTGGGTCGATATGTCGCGGCTGTTGAGCGCGGCCAGCACCACGCCGGTGTCGTTATCCCGTCCGCCCGGCGCGGTCACGTAAGCATGTGACAGATAGAGCGGCTGGTCTTTTGGCAGCGTCAGTGTGTCTTCCCCCCGTTTAACCTCAATCCCCTTTTCACTTATCCCGGTCACCTCAAGACGATCTTTGGCCTTCAGGCTGTGCTCGCGGTCGCCCGCCACGGACAGCAGTTTTTCGCCGGTGGCCACGCTGAGGGTTTCACGGCTGAAGAGACGCCAGTCAGCGCTGATATCCCCGATTTTCATCCGGGTCAGCACGCCGTCACCGTCGATTAGCGAGAGGACTCGCGTGTCCTCATGCACCCGGTCAATCACATAGGACTTACGCTCTTTTGCGTCCGTGCGATCTTCAAGCACCATGCCGGGACGGTACGAACCTGGCATGCGGCGCGTTTTGCTGTCGAGCCACACCGGCTGCCGGGCCTCTATCTCCACGCCGTCACGCCCCAGCTGCCCTGCGTTCTGCAGCGCCTCACGTACCAGGCCCGTCAGCTGCGCCTGTTCACGTTTGCCGACCACGACGGCGGTGACGTTATCAGTTCCACCGCTCAGCTCTGCAAACCGGTTGGCCAGCGCCTCGTAACGGTCGCGTTTGTTCGGAATACTGACCACTTCGGCCTCCAGCCCGGGCGCAGGCTCCGTGCGGCGGGAGCGGGCAACCCCCGCGGACTCCAGCACGGACATGGCGTTACCGTTCGCCTGCCGTCCGGCACTGTCGAGAAAGACCAGCTGTGCGTCCTGCGCGCGCGCTTCGCCCAGCAGAACCAGCGTCTCCTTTAGCCCCAGACGCTCTGCCCCTTCTATAATCAGCGTGCTCTGGGGTTTAAGGTGGAAATCACCGCTCAGAACATGCTGCCGGCTGATAATCCGTTCACGCAAATCGTCGGATTTTGCCAGCGAAATGGCGCGTTCGGCAGAGCTGGCCAGCACCTGCACATCACGACCATTCGCGCCGGCAATACCGGCCAGCTGCGCGGTCAGGTCACGGATGCCCGCCACGCCTGACGGGGCATTCATCAGCACCAGGGCGTCCTTCTCCACAACTTCAAGCGCCGCCGGCGCGTACTGCGCCGGGCGGGTGAAACTGACGACTTTTGTGGATTTGAGATGCTCCTGACTCAGCGCCTGGATCGAGAGTTCATCCAGCAGGTGAATACGGGAGGTGAAAACCCCTTTCTCACTGTCCAGCGGCACAATCATGCCGTCCTTCAGCGCTGCATCAATGGCCACACGAATATCCTTAATCTCCGGCAGCCGTTCACTCAGCTCAGCGGTGGTCATCATCAGCTCGCCAAAGGTGAAGCGCGTTTTACTGTCGCTGAGCTGCGAGATGGCCAGCCGGACAGCCTCAGTCAGTTCCGGGCGGGGTATTTCAGTGTCCAGCTGCGCGGCAGGTAAGCTCCTGGTCGCCGGTGTCTTTTCGGGACCGGTCTGTGCCGGCTGACTCAGCGTGTCAGTCTGTTGTGGTACTGGCTGACGGGACTGGCTCTCCTGTTCTGCGGGTTGAGCAGGTGTGTCGACGCTCTTTTCTGCCGTGGACGACGTCTGCAGAGAAGCCTGTTCAGGCCCGGCTGGAGCCGGCTTAGCCTGGTGACCTCGCTCCGGCTGAGGCGCGGTCTCACGAAGACCTGCATCACGCGGCACCACGCTCTCCTGATACGCCTTCAGGTCAAATCCCTTCTCCTTCATCTGGCCCAGCCAGCGCTCCATCAGGCGCATCCGCGAAGGGTCAACTTTCGCCCTGCGGGTGTCTTTGGCGGCCACATCCCGGCTGCGCAGCGTGGCTTCAGCCCCCACGGCCCCCTGAATTTCCCGGCCCCGTGATGAATATTCGTCCCTGACTTCTTCCGGAACGCCCTTGATCTCCCACATCCCATGCTTGCCTACTTCTTCCACTTCATGGCCGAGCGCTTCAACCCGCTCGCGCAGCGCGCTGCGATAGATTTTCCCGAGGGTGACCTGGTGCTTCATGACGGTTTCGATAAAGCCGGCGTTATGGATATAGTCCGTGGCCAGAGCTTTCCATTTGCCCGCATACTCCGTCATGTTGGCAATCAGGAGATGGGTGTGCAGCTGCGGATCAAGATTGCGCGAGGTATCATGCGTATAGGCGGCCGCCACCATCTTGCCGGTGTGTACGATGGACGTAACGCCGTCTTTCGTGTCGCGGGCCGAGATGAGCTTCTCCACATAGCCGGCCGCCACGCGGACGGCATGGTTATGTGCTTCCACCATTTCTTTATCGTTGCCGATGAGTGCCAGAATGGACACGCTTTTGGGGGCGGAAAAAGTCAGGTCATGGCCGGGGCGGTGGACGTGCTGTCCGTTAACCTCCTTGCCAAGCCGTGAGCCGTCCGGCAGGCGGCCCTCGAGCACGGCCGTCAGATCATCGCCACGAACATTGCCCTCAAGACCCAGATCTTTTGCACCTTCCCCCATCCAGAGACTCTGCAGGCTCCCCAGAAAATAGTAGTTATCGGAATTGCTGTAGTAGCCTGCAGCCTCACCGGCTGACGCTACTGGGGCGACAGACATCATAGGTCATGCTCTCTCTCGTAATAGTGATGGTCGTTTTCGTCGTAACCCGGGTCGTCCGCGTGACGGTGAAGTAAAATGTTCTCTTCTTCCTGCGCCAGCTGACGGTGGGTGCTGTGGGCTTCATCCTGGGTCTGCGGTGTCACTGACTTCCCTGCCGTCGTCAGACTCAGGCCGCCGTCAGGCAGTGCCGTCACCTTCATATCCAGGTTCATTGATTCGCCCGCATTCTCGCTGGCCTGATCTTCGCCTCCGCCTGAGGTGGCTCCGGTATTGAGCCGCCGTTTCAGCATCCCCAGTGCGCCGACTGCAGCTGGCTCGGAGGGAGCATCCAGCTGGGTTCTGCTGCGGATTTTTTGCAGTGCTGCAGGTATTTCCGGTTTGAGGGGCGCAGTCTCTTTTTGACGAGTTACTGAAGGAGGAGAAGATCGAAGTGAAACGACGTTGTCTTTTTTGTCTTCGGTGACAGTGTCTGTCACCGTGCTGTGATTTTCAGTTACGACTTGCGTAACCACAGGCGCTGTTCGCGATGTGACGGGCTCCCTGGCTGGTACTGGCTTCCGTTCAGGTGCAGCGCTGCGCGAAGGTTTATTTTCTTCCGCCGGAGTACGCGCCACTTTTTCGACGGCCGATGTTGCCGGCGAACCGGATGCCCCTGCAGACGAAACCGGAGCAGGACCGTCATCTGCAGAGGATGTCTCGCTCCCCTTCTCCAGCACTTCATCACCGGTTGGGAACGTCAGACCTGCAGCTGCAGCTGCGCGCTCGTTCTCCTGAATAACCCTCTCCAGCTCCGGACTCAGTGAATCTCGGATATTGCGCTCGAGAAGGCCTGCCTGCCGCTTCTTCGGCGCGCGATATTTCAGCTTAAGACGGACGACCGGATACTCCCCCGGGAGGCGCACATAAAAGTTGAGGTTCGGCAGACGCATGATCTGCTCGTAGTCGACAATCGGGTTATTGACCTCGTCCTTACCGAGGGACACACCGTCACGCACCTGGTCCAGACCGTAGCTGTTCTGCTCGCGGATTTTGCGCTTACGCTGGTTGCCCAGCTCCTCTTCCACCACTTTGGCCATCTCCGCACTAGGTGATCGACCGTACATACGGGTGTTCATCAGGTCGAAGATACTTTTGGCCAGCTCGCGGCCGTAGACGTGAACCAGCTGGGCCATGTTTTGCATCCCCAGCACAAAACAGCCACCAAACTTACGCGCCTCGGCAAGCGTCTCGGCCAGCTCGGGGATACGCTGCAGGCTGGGGGCTTCATCGATAATGAACCATACGCGGCGGTCGCTGTTCTCCCCCATGCTCTGCAGCATCAGCGTGGCCAGAGATACCCACAGCGAGATCAGCGGGCGTACACTCTTGCGGTGACGAGCCTGTGTTGAAATAAACAACCAGCTGCTGTCATAGCGTTCCTGCGTCATCCACTCCCGGATGGTGAACGGCGGCTTCGTTCCGTCATCCAGCCCCTGCAGGTAGCGAAGGGCTTTGGCGTAGTTGGTTACCACAGAGCGAATGGAAATGGCCGTTTTCTCGATCTTCTCCTCAACCAGGTTGGCTGAGGGCGTGTTGGCCAGATATTCACGCAAACTTTTCATGTCGAGTGACAGCAGGGTTTTGAGGAACTTCTCAATGCTGCGTTCCGGGTCCGTCGACATACGAATTGCAAGGTCGGCATAAATAGTTCGCGAGCTGGATACCCAGAACGGATCGGACTCCCCTTCCACCGGAATGAGACTGGCGGCCAGGTTGTCGTAATCGACCGCGTCGACACACTCACCCCACATCTGCCAGTTGGCACAGCGCTCGTCGTGGGCGTTAAGGATGATATCGGTAGACGGGTTATAGTGGGTTTCGGTGAAGGTACAGCCGGAGTCGTAGATGATGGCCCGGTCACCACGTTTGCGGATGTAGTCGAGTAACCAGCGTATTAGCGTCGACTTCCCCACCCCGATAGTGCCATGCATCAGGAAATTGAGTACCTCCGCCATCCTGACCATATGCAGATCACCCACGCGAAGGTCAGAGAACTCACCGTTTTTACGCAGCAGCTTATTCACTTCAGCAG
This sequence comes from Enterobacter asburiae, assembly GCF_007035645.1. Classification (NCBI taxonomy): domain Bacteria; kingdom Pseudomonadati; phylum Pseudomonadota; class Gammaproteobacteria; order Enterobacterales; family Enterobacteriaceae; genus Enterobacter; species Enterobacter asburiae. Next base: position 65,690 of record NZ_AP019633.1, on the reverse strand, counting down.
GCTTGTCAGTCAGCTGCATCCCGGAAATGTATTCGTCTTCACTTTCCTTTCGACCGATATTGGCGATAAACCATGTCACGGCGATAAACACCACCATACTGAACAACCCGCTGGCGCCGGCCGCCCACTGCAGCTCAGTCAGGCACTGGTTGCCCATCTCCTGCATATACAGGTCGGTATAGATCTGCGGCAGGGTCATTTTGAGCACCATCATCGTCGCGGTTGGCGCATACCAGTAGTGGACGTCGTAAATTTTTGGCGTCCCCGTTGCCGGCATCAGATCGATAAAACTGCTGTTGATGCTGGCAAACCACCACAGGGAGCCGTTATCAAGGGCTTCCTGTGGAATTCGCCAGAGAAAAATGGCGGTAGTTAGCACGGCGAACAGGATGAAGATCCAGAATCCTATCCAGTTGTTCACCTGAATGAACATGCGCCAGCGGTAGGCGGTCATCTGCCCGCCCTGAGTGAGGTTTTTTCCTGCGAAGCTCATAGAGTGTTGTCCGGCCGTTATTGCATCACCTGTTCGGTGATGTGTGTTATCAGGGGAGAAACGTTGAAAAGGGTGATGAATTACGTGATAGCGCGAGTGGGAAAACGTCGGGTTATTACATCAGACTCAGTTCATATCTGGCCTGCTGACATCCGTCCTCCCAGTCCTGTGCATTAATGTATGCAGCCACAGAACGGACTGAGGAGGCCACATCCTTATAAACCGGTGAATGCCACTCCTGGGGCTCCAGACCATATAGAGTGAATTCATAGCCAGCCCAGCCAGCAATGATGGTCATTCCCTGCCCCTCAGGAAGTGAACCAAATACATTCATATAAGCCCTCGCTAACATCAGCTCACTTTCCAGATGGATAAGCGACCAGAATTCAGCTGAGTAATCTGCACGTTCATTTATCTGATGCATCATGATGGACAAACTCCTTTGAAATTAAGGACGCAACGCTCGCCGCAGACAGGGCTGCGCCAGGCGCAGTCATGCGAGGAAGCGTAATTACTGGTAACTGACAGAAAGCACCGACGCACCCTGCCCGGAATGAGCACGGTTAAAAATCAGCTGTGAGGGAGAACGGCTGCGACGATCGCCGCAGCCGCGGGTATTACATGATGCCAGCGATGGACTTGGCCAGCTGTGCTTCCAGGACAGGTTTTGCCTCTTCAAACTTGAGGTTCACCTTGTTGGCGTTGGATACCACGCGAGTCTGGTATTTAGCACGGTTGCCCTGCTCCGTGCTGGTCTGCAGCTTAATACCTGACGTGCCCTGTTTCAGGGCGGCAATATTGTCGGTAGTGACGGCAGCTTTGCTGCGCTCGGAGATTTGCAGATCGGTCACCATCGTGTAGTTAACGTCTTCGACCATTGCATCAGCAGCCATACCAATCAGCCCGGTGGCCAGCCCTACACCCAGCGTTGCGCCAGCAGACGACGAGTTATACGCCGTAATACCCGCGCCCAGTGCCGCACCCATTGCCGCACCTTCATACCCGGTCTTAAGGAAGCCCTGGGCATCACGTAGATCCATTTTCTCGGCTTTCAGCACGTTTGCCTGAATCCAGTAGTAGGCCGTGTCCGGAGAGCTGGAGACGCGGTAACCTTTCGCGGCCAGTTCATTTGTAATCTGTGCCTGCAGACCAGACATATCCTTGTCAGAGGTATTACGGATCTGCAAATAAACAGTCTTCTCTGATGATGGCTCCAGCCAGATGGTTTCACTCATCTGGGTTTTGACATCGAGGTTACGTTTCTTCACCGCTGTGGACATGGCACCACAACCAGACAGAGCGAGAGTAGACGCGATCAGACCAACAACGGCTAATTGTTTTAATTTCATGAATTCATCCTGTGCATAGAAAAACGTCCCCGTTAGCGAGATATAGCTAACAGAGACGTTATCGGCTGATTTGAAAGGGAATTTAGGTTAAATAGATGGCTTACTTAGATTACTACAAAAATTAAGGGGGCCAATGCCCCCTTACTCTCAGTATCCCCGGTTAGGGTCATACGTATTTGAAGGTTCGTTGAAGTTTGTTCCCCAACTGTTTCCGTGTATATCAAGGCCAGAAATGCCACCAACCATTGGCATTCCTGACGAAGGATTTATAGCAATCCCTTGACTGATATCCGTATGACTCGCACCGAAATTGATAGGTAGAACAGATGAATTTGTGTCTAGCCCTGAATATTGGCTCGATGAAAACTCAGCCAATGCTATTCCCTTGCCAGACATACTTGTTTGATATCTGGCGGCCATTTCATCTGAGAGTCTATACGCTTTACTCCCGCGTATTTCATAGACATTGCCTGTATCTTTATCCATCAAGAGGTTTAACCCCTTCCTTCCAGCCCCAAATAAAACGGCGGAAAGAACCATAACTGTGGACATCGACAGATAAAGATATACTGAATTTTCCCAGAGGAAATAGAGACATATTACTTGCGCTAAAATTGAAGCAAGCAAGCGTGGAAAGAGCGAGGCAATTGAAACACCACTGCCGCTCTTATCCGCTTTTTTAAGAAGATAGAACAATGGTAAGGATATCAATGTGCCTAACGCGTACATCCCTGCCAATGCGATCCAATCCTCGCTGTAATACCCGTTATGGTTAGGTATTACATCATGAATGAGTGGAATAGCAGCATATATACTAAATACAGGAATGTACGAAATTCTGCATAGATTAGCCTTTAGCATTTATCCTCCTAGCCGGCTCTTTTCCTCAATTCCAGCAACTGCTCTTCTAACTTCCTTTTTTCAGCACTGTCTATAACTGGCGTCTGCTGGTCAATCTCGGCTTCTTTTCGTTGAATTTTGAAATTACCGGTTGCGTTTAAATTCTCTCCTTTCAGGATATCACTGGATGCCTGAACAGTGGATTGTTTTTTATCAATTTCTCCAGCAGATTCGTTGATTTTATGCTCATTTTCAGATCTTTGTTCCGCCACTCTGCGCTGTAATTCATTCTGGGGACCAAAACCCTGAGTAGAATGTTCATGCAACTTAGCCTGATTTTCTTTGAAGGACTCCTGCATAGCATCACCACGTACTTTTTCGCCGCCAACATTAATTCCTGAACGGCTATGAGTAATTTCACTCTCCTGGCCATACGTGTTTCCTTTCTCCCTAATGGCTCCTGAATGATGGAACTCCGGGTGCGATTCTGCAATGTGACCGGTCCTTTCATCTGCAGTAGTGCGTCCACCGGCATCAACCATCCCTGCCGACGAGGTGATATTACCCGAACTGCTTCTCTGTCCGGCTGCTTGCCCCTGATGAACAGTTGAATGCTCAATACCCGGCGAAACAGAATCGTCTGTTCTGGCAGAATAATTCTCACCCTGCTGGCCTCCATATTCAGCGCCCTGAGTCGTTTCGTAAGGCTGGGTACTGCTAACACTTCCCGAGCTACGAGCACCGCCATACTGAGCACTGTAACTGACTCCAGCATCATGACCAGATGAACCTGATACCTGCTGACTGCCACGCGCTGGCTGAACAATATGCTCACCACTGAATGCTGCATGCTCCTGGCCGCTGGTAAGATCTGAACGACCCTGCTGATAATCCCCCATAATTTCAGGTTTGAGACGTTCATTTACGAATTCCATCGCTGCTTCTCGCGCCGACGGCGCACTTGTCAGCATGGACTGAGCCTTATCACCGTATTTATTAGCCGCCCAGTCCACAAACTCCTGCGTATAGTTCGTATCGAGGCTTGCGCTCTGATTCTGCGCAACGGTGGCCATCCGACTGAACTCGCTACTCTGTGTAGAACTGGTGGTGTACTGATGGTACTTGCTTTCAGCATCATTGAGTGTTGCGGCCAGCTGCTGAACATTACTGCTTGCAGCATTTTCGGAATGATTCGCACCATCAGTGATACGGCTGCTTTTAACCATATCCATACCCTGGCGGAAGTCATTAACTGCCTGGCTGTTCTGATCATGTCGCGAATCTTGTGTTTGGGAGCCCGAGTCCTGAACGCCTCTTGAACTGCCCGTCGAGTGCCGCAAATCGCCAGAAACACTTCCTTCAGCACCAAATTTAACAACACCTAAATTGACGCCTGCCCCAGCAGTACCTTTAACACCTGCAGATACTGATCCCTGATTACTGATATCCATCAGTTTGTTATAGGCTTCCTGCGTCGAGATGTTGTTTGCTTTCGCATAACTTTCAGCGGCAGACAACATCATGCCAGCACCGCGTGTTGCATTAGTGGCCTGGCTGTTTTCACTGCCTTTGATCAGGCTGTCGCTGGTACCGGTCTGATTAGAAAGCTGAGAGAGCTGTGACCAGCCACTGGTAACGCTGTGGTTGTAGCCATCGAGTGCAGTCTGCGCCTGTACCTGCGACTGACGGGCGGACTCCTGGAATCCACTGCTGGCCAGCTGGCTGAGCTTCATGTTCACCGGCAGGTTCGACATTGCACCCGAGCCGTCGATAACCGTATGGCCACCGGCCGTCTGAGTCTGCGTGGAGCCGTTATCCGCCTGCCAGGTTTGCTGACCCTGACGCTGCATCAGGTTGGTATCCATCTTGTTCTGGCTGACATTGTCCATCGACATGTTGTTAAATGACCAGTTTCCGTCGGCTGTGGTCGCGGCCACACCTGCTGACGTGAAGGCGCCCGAGCTGAGTACACTCCCTGCCACCTGAGAGCCCATCGCCGCAGCACCTTTGGTCAGATAGAACGACAGCACCGGAATGGAAAGGGACAAATACCCTGCCAGATTCGCCACGTCCGAATGCTGCAGCGCAACCACATCCTTGTTGGCCAGCACCAGGGGCGTACCCCCGGACTGGCTCTGCAGCCAGTAGTTGGCGGCATAGTTAAGAATGGCGAACATCACCGGCCACATCTGGAAATAGATAAACCCGGAAACGTATATTTTCAGGGTGTTCAGGCCAAAAAGCGTGTGGTTTGATGCGGCCAGCGCAATCATCAGCGGGAACAGGCACACCAGGATAAGCATCAGCAGAGACTGTGCAAACGGCAGCGTGCGGGTCGCCAGCTCATTGCCTGCAGCCCAGGCAAGACGCTGTTTTGTTGCAGCGTTCTCGGTGGCCAGATTAAGCAGGTTAGCCGTGTCTGATGAGCGAGCGGCAAAGCCCTTTATCCCTTGCCGTACTGCACTGTTCGTGATGTTGTTCTTCATGATCTGCGCAGCAGTCATACCACCGGCATAGAAGAACCCATAACTGTCCCCCATTGAGTTGGCCAGAAGCGACGCACCATTCAGCTTGTTGCCAAAGACCTTTCTCGTCAGCCAGGTGAACGTCGCACTGCCCGGGTTAACGTCAGTATTGGCAAGCTTCTGGATCTCCGTTGCGGCCTGCTGGCAGGTCAGGAACTGACGCGAGGTGGAGGTCATCTTAAAGATTCCCCGCAGCGGGCTTGGGTTACTGGTTATCAACGTCAGCGGGTCAGTAGAATTGAGCAGCTGATTAATGGTGTATTTTCCATTCAGAAGAATGTCGCCGATCACACAGTTTTCCACGTAGTCCGGCAGCATCTGCGCCAGCTCCGGATTTTGCGTCGTGAAGTCACTGGTTTCCGCCACAATCTGCGAGCCAAAAAGCATCCCGGTTTTGCTATAGGTCACTGAGTCGGGTCTGGCCATAAGCATGTCGTAAACCGACGCCATCTTGTACCCGATACTGGTCGTAAGAGACGCAATAGCCGCCAGGCCAACCGGTACGTTATCGGTGACCCAGACCGTACCCGGGTCAGAGAGGTCAATAACCTGCACTGAGCGTTTCGGTATCAGCAGGATGGATGTCAGGATCATGAAGACCGCCAGCCACTGGACGAAAAGCATTGGGTTACGTTGTTTGATGAAAGTAAGCAGTACGGCCAGCACCCCAAAGGTGCCGGCAATACGCATTAAGGTGTGGAAAGTATTCTGACCGACAAGGGTGACAACGGCGTCCAGCGCCGTTTTCCACATCCCCCCGCCATAAATGGTGTATATCTCAAGCATCAGCGATCACCCCAGTGATAGTTGCTTTGATAGGAGCCTGAAACAATGGTGGACACCTGCTGCTGCAGGTACTGCATGTTGCGGTCGATACCGTCCAGCGCGTTCTGATCAGCAGCAGACTGCAACTTCATGTCTGCGAGGAGTCCTTGCGCATGAATGATGTTGTCGCGTAGTTTGGCGGCAGCCTCTTCAGGGAAGTTCTTGCCAGCCAGCGACAGACTTGCCTGTTTTACCAGCTCCTGGAGGTACTGAATCATCAGGTCCTGTGCGATGAAGTCAGCTACCTGTATCAGATATGTTGCACTCTGACCCATGCTCTGGGCGTTAGTCAGGTACTTCAGTACCGGCACAGAAGTGGTGTTCACAAAGCCTTTTTCCTGATCGGTCAGCGCAGTATCGTCGACCAGCTTGTTCTGCATCGAGAGCATCAGGTTTTTAACCAACGTGACCAGAGCGTTCGACTCGGAAATGGTCAGATTGGTCACGACAGGTCCCAGACAGAGATCGGATTCGTCACATCCGTAGACTTTCGCTGTTCCGCCGCGCATCAGGACTTTAATCAGGTCGCGGTTATCGACCAGTGGCGTCAGAATTGTCACATCACCATTCTTGTTGAAAATGATGGAGCCAACGGTACTCATAACCAGCTCCTTCAGCGCGCGGTCGTTGCCGAGAAGACCATTCTTACTGAGGGTGTCCCAGATAAGGTTTTTGTTCTTCAGCACCTGATCCTTCTCATCATCCCCGGCCTTAGCCGTGACTTTGTCGCCCTGTCCTCCGACGGTACAACCCTGCCTGGAAGCCGCCCAGTCGGAAAACATATTGGTTTCACCGGCGATGTCCTGGCAGATTTTCTGCTGCGAGACCTGTGTCACGGGCCACAGCCCGCCGATAATGCCCTGAGCGGCCTGACACGAACTCATGTTCATGGAGTTAACATCACTGGCCAGCTTCTGCAGGAAGTCTTTTGCCTGCTTCAGCTCCGGTACCATCGTCTGCAGGGCCAGGTCGAATGCATAGCCAGCTGCGTTGCTCATGATTTGCTTCACGAATCGCTGGATTTCCTCGCCGCTGATCATACTGAACGACCCGAGATAGGCGTCTATACCGCCGCAGCCGGCGTTCAGAGAAGGCAGCTGCATCGAGATCAACTGGACGTTTTTGACGGGATTTCGCAGGTAAACGGAGCCACCGGTAAAATAACCGGCCGCCTGTCCCTGCCAGGCCTGTGCCTGAGTAACGTTGCCGCTGTAGCCCAGATTATTGAAGAAACCGTTCAGATCGCCGTTGACGTCCGCCTGGGCAGGCAGAGCAGCCAGGCCTGAGAAGAACACGGCCCCTGCCGTAATAAGCGCCTTAATCATTTGGCACCTCCACAACTTGTGTAAGCGTCCTCAGTCTGATAAGCGTCATGCAATCTCCTCCCGGGGTTTCCTGGCCAGGGTCTGCCGGCAGACGTACAGCCCGGTGACGGTAAAAAAGAATCCGATGCTCAGCGAGATAAGCAGGAGCACCGGAAAGTCCTGCAGACAGGTTGTCAGTTCAGGGCGATCCATAACGCTGACCACCCGGTGAGCCAGCACCCCATAGAACGCTGCGGACACAAGCAGCGTCACGCTGAATAACAGCCACACGCGCTCGGTACGCGATAACGCATACGTATTTGTCGTCATTTTGTAGTCCGTTTGTATTACTGAGGGGTGACCTGCGCGCTTGCCGGCATTGGCGGCAGCATTTTTGGATCAACGTTATCCATGTCAGCCTGAATCAGGCTGGCCATACGGCTCTCAAGTGCCGGGATGTCCATCACGCCCTGGGTGAGTGGATAGGCTTTCAGGGTGTTGACGTTGACCATAAAGGCCGTCGGTGTCGCAATTGGCAAACCGTTTCCGAAGAAGGTGACAATCTCATCTGCGATGGGAGAGTTAGGGTCCGTCTTACGCGGAATCATCGGGGTCGGGTAAGAAACGTCCCCGCCGCCGTCAAGGCTGTACGGGTACACCCTGATGGCATGTTCATCGGCCCAGCCCTTCAGCAGCGGGTCAAATTTAGCGCTGTACTGGCAGTGCGCCTGCATAAAGAGCACCACGGCATAATCTTTCATGTTAGCCCGACGTCCGTCCGGCAGCGCCATCAGGCTTGCTGGCGCGGGTACAGGAATAGTGGAAGCGGTGATGGCTGCAGCGTCTGCAGATGAGGCCGTTTTGGATGCTTCAAGCGCCATTAACTCCTCACGCGCACCGGCGTTCGCCAGCAGGGGCAGGGATAACAGGAGCGCAATGAGTCCGGTTTTAATGTTCATGATCGGCTTCCTTATGCGCTTGCCCTCTTTCGTAACGGAACCAGCGATACACGGCATACACCACCATGCCAGCCGCACCAGCCCACATCCCATTGCACAGCCATAAGAGCCCCTGCTGCGTATGCTCAACCGACCAGGTCATCAGTTCGCTCAGTACGCGCGCCATCGTGCCCCAGAAAATCAGTCCTGCGAGAATAGCGGGTTTCATTCGTGTGTCTCCTTGTTTTGCCGTGCCAGAACCGAATGCGTGTCTGGTGAAATTTTCTTTCGGGCGGCAAGGTTCAGGCCTCGGAATACAAACCACACACCAAAGCCAAACATCACCGAGAGAAGCCAGGTGTTGAGCAATGTTGCATCTGTCGCACGCGTCCACGAATCGCTGTCCACAGGGCCACGCCGACACAACACTTCAGGCGGTGCTTTCGCTAAGGCAGGAGGCACAGGCTTTAATGACTCTCCGGGTTCAGGTGGCAAGAAGCGTCCTGCCATCACATTTTCATTAACACACCCCATGACCTTGCCGGCAGGCGCACCGTCAGTCAGGTCATGAAAGGTCGTCAGGAATTGCCGGGAAAGTGAGCCGTCTGATACAGCCAGCATCACAAACACATACAGCACCAGTGCCGGGCCAAAGACTAAGGAATACATGGCGACCCGCCCTGCATCGCGGATGAGGGTGAAAAGTGTTTTTGTCATAAGAATCTCTCAGGAATTGGGTTTAAAGCCGGTGGCCACGTTCAGGAATCGCTTAGACAGGTCATCCTGCGTCATGAAGCCGTATGACAGCGCGCGATAATTCTTGCTCCGGGGGTCAACAAGGTAGAGCGCCGGGAAGTGCGTAATATTCATCGACTGGGACTGCCCCGTATCCGGACGGCTCTGCGGCAGGGAGGCTGCCACCTGGCCATCAACCGATACCGGTATAAGCGAAATCCCGTTGGTTTTCGCAAAGTCCGCCACCACGCCGGCCATCTGCACGTCAATCGGGTCACTGCCCCGGTAGAAGTAGAACAGACCGTACTGCTGCGCCAGCTGCTCCACGGCGCTCTGCCGCGTCTGCTGGTCGCGGGTCTGCATAAACGGCGCCATGCTGTTGTAGTGCGGATACTCCAGGTTGTAGTCGAGGTCCGGGTGGCTCAGCTGCGCAGCCGCAAAGGACTGGCTGAACATCGATGCCCGATCGGTCCAGAATTTCTGCCAGCGCAGGAACGTCGCCGTGTTTTCCCGGGAGGGAAACAGGATGGCGCGGTTAAGCGCCTCCTGTGTGTACCCTTTCAGCACCCGGGCCTGTTCCATAGGGGACATTTTGCTGAGATCCGGAATGGCCTGCGGTGCAGGCTGTTGTGGCTTTCTGGACTGCTCCGGCGGCTTTTTCGGCTCGTTGTACCAGGACCAGCCGGTGAACGGCTCTGCCGGGGTCACAATCTCCTCGGCCATCACCGTATGGCTCGTCAGCGCCATAAGCAGGCCACAGAGGACACGCTTCATTTACCACCTCCCTGCTGATTCACCTGCGCGGCGATACGCTCCTTAATCTGCTGGACCTGCGTGCTGGTATCGGGGATTTTCTGGTTCTTCATCAAATCCTCGTAGAAGTCAGAGAAGTTGATTTTGTCGAAGTCGATACTCTGCAGCTCCGGGACGGTGATCCCCCGACAGTTCGGACTGTCGCCGCTGCCGAACTTAACGCCCAGCTGGTCGCGACGCCCCTGCTCCTGAATGATGCGGGCAAGCTTGCCGTCAAAGACGCAGTAGACCTGACTTTTCTGGATGCAGGCACCCAGCACCTTGCGATCGCACCGCTCGCCGACGCTGACGGTAATTTTCTTCGCCTTCGCCTTCCCTATAGCCTTTTCTTCATCATCACATGAGGCCAGTCCGGCACTTTGTCCCCAGCCAGAGTCTTTGCAGCAGTTAGAGAAACCGGCAAAGGCCTTACGGCAGCGCATGGCTTTCCCCGTGAAGGCTTTAACTTCAATGGTACTGCTGGCGTCTTTTGCATCTTCAGCCGCCGAGGCAAGACCTGCCAGTTTGGCCACAGCCGTATCAAAACCGCTGCTTCCGGCACCATTGGTGTCGTCACACTCGCCTGACTTACAGATGTAGTCGCCGCCGCAAACCAGGCCGCCAGACTGATGAGTGGTCTGACACTGGTAGGTGTAGCTCATATGGGTACACTGCCCGTCGGTCGACTCGGTGCAGGTTGTTCCTGCCGCCGTACAGGACGGATTCGTCATCAGCGTTCCGCAGGTTCCCTTGGAGTCTGACGGTACGACATAGTTATCGGTGTACTCCCAGCAGTCGCTATAAACGTCATAGCTCTGGCCATTGTTAACAATGGTTTTATTTCCGCCCGGAGAGGTGCATGTTGACGTGGTTTTTTGCGCCTTCGACATATCCAGGCCACAGGAAGAGGACCAGTTAACTTCCGGAACCCACTTCTCTGTTGTCGCGATCATGGTCAATGTTACGGTCATGGTGGCCTCACCACTGTTCAGCCAGTCATAGGTTTTTCTTGCGTATTCTCTGCATCGCCCCTGGTTTCCATTAAGACAGTTTTTATTGAGTATCACACCTTGCGGTGAAGGCTGTCCCTCTGCCAGCACTGCACCTGCAGCACCAGGAAGAACCCACGAGTTGTCTCTTTTGGCAACTGACTCTTGATCAACACCCCACCAGGTTAACTGGTAATACATATTCTTATCGTTGAAATGTATGGCCAGCGAAGCACTGATAACCGGTCCTGAATAAGGGGAGGTAAACGTGAAATAGACGCGTTTGTCATTGTCATAGGTCCAGTTCCACATCGGTTTATCAATTGTGATGGTCTTCTGTTCAGTTGTTTTTTCTACATGCCCGCCCGCCACTGCTGTGCGGGTACAGGCCTCAACTGAGGCCACATCTTTATCGCAGGTGTAATTTTCAAAGGTGGTTTTCGATACCGTGACCTCCTTACACTGGTTCGCGGTCCCGTTTAGCACACCGTCAGCGCCAGCTTCCGCATTTTTACCGATAGTGATGAAAGGTGCGTTCGGGTCGATGGCGGGCGTCGGATTCGTTTTTCCGGAGTTGATAACCGACTGCGCTGCGTCATTGCCCTGCAGAGCGGCCTGCCCTTTGTTGGCCAGCCCACCGTCACCGCCATCCACGCCGCCGTAATATCCTTTCTCCGGTGGGTTAGCGGTATAGCCTGGTATTGCCCCCGTGACGGTATCCGGATTTTTCAGGGCTCCCGTCCCGGCGGAAGCATTGCCTTTACCAAAGCTCGCTCCCGCCTCAAAGGCAGGATCAGCTGCGCCAGCCAGAAGCGGAAAAAGCATCAGCACCGTTGAAAGTAGTTTTTTCATTTTCCGGCCTCCAGAAGATGGCGTGCCGTTGCCGCACAATCACCACTTTCAGCTACTTTTTCGAGAGCCTGCTGCAGGGGCAGACTTCCCCTGATTACGTCATAGTGGCCAGTGCAGGTCACCACCAGGGCGGGCACCGTGGTGATGTTGTACTGAGTGAACAACGTTGGATCGATTTGCACGCCAGCGTCCTTGTCCTCCTTACTCAGCTCAAACATTGCCGCCGCGGTCTGTCGCATGTCGTTATTAACCAGGCCGCGCAGCGTTGGCGGAATGTTGTAACGGCGGGCATCCTTCAGCATGGGCAGCAGACCTTCACGTGGAATACCGAGGCTCACAAAGTAAATAGCCGGGAACGTGTCTTTTTCCCCCATCTTGTTGGTCTGGGCTGCGATATCGCCCTGCAGGCGGTTAATCAGGTCCAGTTGCTGCTGCGGTAAGACGGGTGCGGCCGCCGGATGCCCCTGCAGGTCTTCCTTCATCGCTGTCAGCGCATCCTGCTGACCTTTGATCCAGCTATGGTCGGAGACGGAGATATCGGTCTGGGCGCTCGCCAGGGCCAGCGGCGCGAAAGCAATCATGACGCTGATCGTCAGCGCCCGGAGATAAGCGTTTTTCATTGTCATGTCCTTAAAGGAATACGCAGTTACGTTTGCGCCAGAAGAGGTAGCCGAAGTTCTTTTTGGAGGATGGAGAGTTATGCGTTGTGCCCCAGAGCTGCGTGCTGGCCCCGAAGGGATGGCAGTTACCCGGTTCGGGGTACATGTTTACCATCTGGTATCGCCATCGCTCTTTCGGGATGATCGGGGATGGATACTGGTTACATACGGCGACGTCCGCGCCCACGGAGTTCCATACCAGTCCCTCACGATGCATCTTGAAGGCCATTCGTTCTCCGACCAGCAGAGAGGCCTCGAGCGGAGAAAACTCACCGCTGGTAAAGCCTGTTAGCGGGTAGATAGAACCCTGACTACCTGCGCACCAGAACAGCGGCGACAGCGGAAGGCCAGCTGATGATGCAGCTGCGTCAGCAGCACAGGCCCCTTGAGCGATCAGGTTGCCGAACAGCGCTGCCTCGGGGTTAATCAGCATCGAGAGGGTGCTGTCATTCCAGAGAGGATCAACTTCGGAGAGATAGGCAATATCCATGTCGCCGGTCTGCAGACACCCCAGGCTGGTGATGATGTTCAGCCAGAAAATCAGCGGGTATTTGTACCAGTGAACATGGTAGAACGTGCCGGCAGCGGGCCGGTCACTCTGCCCTGCGGTTCCCGTTCCCGTTCGTCCAAGATCGATTTTAAAGCCGCCCATGTTGACCATGACGCCAGGCTCACGGGTTACGTCCACCATCGCCATTGGCTCCCAGAACCCGATGGCCAGACCGATACGATAAAACACACCATATGGACAAATCTGGATCGGCGAAGCCGGGTTGTTGGTATCCTTTTGTGGACCGGCGGCCAGCTGAATATTACCGAGCGTCATCGGAAACAGACACTTCCAGCAGACATCGCTTATCGGGTTAACCCAGCGGCCATCACCCGCGTTGCTGGCTGCGGCCGTTGCCTGAGCTGGCATCCAGGACAGCAGGATCAGCATCACACCGGCAAGCCATGAGAAACGCTTCATTTCACCTCCCGCAGCCACACACAGACCGGGCCGTCCTCAGTGTCATGAATGGAGCCGATGAACCAGCCTTCGCCCTGAGGCGCGGAAGGGAGCCAGTCACTGATGTTTTGTTTCCCCTTTTCCCAGTCGGCAATCACCTGGGGAGGCGCGTCGTTTTCCATCCAGCGGGTGGCGCAGGTCAGATTGTGCCGGCGCATCCAGTCGCCAAATTCAGTCTGCGTGGCCTCATCACTGGCGGGTGCAAAATAATGAGGGTGCGTCCAGAAGCCATTGCGGTCACGGGTAACCGTCACCGGCCTGACAGATTCAGGGTGAGTCATGGGGGATCTCCGGGAGTGCCGCAGCCACCGGACGGCGGGAGGGCTTAAAACAGGATTAATAGTTTTTGGTTTTGTCGGCCGCTTTCATGATGAATGCCAGCCGCTGGTCTTTGGACATATCCTCAAGAGCCAGCAAGCCAGCTCTTAACACTATTGAGGGATAATAAAGGGGATTTTCTGCAAGAATGGCCTTAAGCCGTAAAGCCGATTTTTCATCATGACGAACGGCTGTAACATTCTGGCCCTTTTCAGTATCAGGGTCTTTTTTCATGGCGTTACCTGGTCGGGGTTAATCGGAAACCGGGATGACATTCAGGCTGAGGCGGAGCGCAACGCAGTGAGCACCGAACATCCTGAAGGGCAGCGCGGTTAATCACTGGCTGTTTTCCGGTCTGGTGATGTACCAGCCAATGCGCTCACTGCCACGTATGAGTAATCTGAGCCACGAGCCGGCGTAACCATCGTTCACTGCTGCATCTTCGCTGTCCTGCATCGCCTCCTCAGTGACTCTCGGTGCCGTATAACACAGGCGTGCCCGAATAATCCGGCGGCTAATTTGTAGCCAGTCGGCCTCTGGGATCGTCACGCGCAGTGATTCATCGCGAGTGAGTGCATAGCCCGCCTCAGTCAGGCCTTTTTCCAGCTCTGCGAGCAATACCTGATAGTATTCCCGGTTAGCAAAGGCGTGAACCGCATCGGCATGTCGGGCACCGCCAAATTGTACGAGAGGGACGGGGATTCCCGATCTGCTCTCCCACGCCCGGCGTTCACGTCGGGCACATGCCACGTACTGAACAACAATCCAGCCAGCGAGTAGTGCAACGACGACCAGAATACCGGTCATGCCCTCGGTATCGCGCAAACAGGTGAGCACTCCCTGCAACCCCTGAGTGGCGGTGAAGCAGCTGATTAACGCCATGCGTTCATCTCCTCCATTCTGTTGCGGATAAGCCTGACGAGGTACATGGGAAACGCCTCATCACGTTCGTCTGGCGCTATCGGCTGACGCTGGTTCTCCGCGCACCACTGATGCCAGGCACCGGCGATCAACGCCGGTTGCCATGATGCGATTTCAGGGTACAGCTGACTGATTTGTTTCACGGTTTCGTCGCAGCCCCTGGTATCAGCATTGTGGCCTGTCATGAGCTGAGACGCAGGTGGCACAGCGGTATTGTGTATCAGTGACATTCGGCGTTCTCCTGCCCTTCGCCTGCAAACAACCTGTCGAGACGCTCGGAAAGTGACAGCGTCGGGCCCTTTTTACGTTTCGCGCTGTCCTCGGCCCGCATGTTCTCCAGTAAGAGGTGAATGATGTAGTCCGGGAAACGTTCATCACGCCTAGACGGCTCCCGGCTGTCCTGCTGGTTCTGCTCACACCAGTGGAGCCAGGCTTTGGTCACCAGTACCGGATGCCAGGAGTCAATTTCGGGGTAAAGCGTCTTCAGTCGTTCTGCTGTTCCCATGCGCGGCGTTATCTCAGCGGGTTTGCGTGGTTTTCTGCCGTAACGTCGATGGGATGTGACCGCCTGACGCATTTCGGGAAACAGGTCACCTAACGTTGTTGCACTCATTTTTTCGCTCCTGATACCGGAATCTCTTCCACTTTCATCACGCGGCCGTCGCGCGATATCCGCGCGGGGATGTGTTCAAAACCGAATTTACGGGTCAGTACGCCAGACTGGTCGAAGTAGATACGTTCATTCAGCGCATCACTGGTTTCTTTGATGTTGCCGTTCACCAGGATGACCTTCACGCTGGTCTGGCCGGCGAGCTGCTGTCGGGTCCAGTTCACCTGCTCCTTGTCATCGCCGTCGATAAAAAAGAGCACCTGGCTGAAGGGCACCTTATCCAGAGGATTGACCGTGTCGCCCTTGCGGGCGATCACGTTGCCCTGCATGTCTGTGATCGTTTCCTTCACGGTAAATGTCGGGTCCCAGGCAAAGCTGCGGTATTCCTTCGCTTTCGTGAGCCCTTCCACCGGTGTCGGACGCACCGCATGCTCCTTCACTCTTTCCGTTGCCTCTTTGCGAAGGCGGTCCAGCTCGCCCGTCTGCTCCATTCCCTTCAGGCGATTCTGGATAAACGCCAGCATGTCCTGCTCTGCAGGCTCGAAGACGTTGCCCCAGGTACCGAGATCTTTCGCCCCGCTGCCGGCGGAAAGCATCAGCAGCATCATGGCCGTCAGCTGCAGTCGTTTTTTCACTGGCCCCCCTGGATGCGTCGGGCAATATCAGCACGAATTTCATTCGTGATATCGCGCTGCGGGCTCATCACCGCCGGCTTCACCAGAACGATGGCGTTGTGTGAGGACTGCCATGCATCCAGGCTGCCGGTCAGTGCCGCGTTGAACTGCTGGGTCATCGATTTAGCCCTGTTTTCATCGAGCTGTAACTGAGCGGACTGCTGCATGAAGAGGTCCACAGTCCCCTTCATGTCGAAGACCACCACCTCCGGGGTGACGGCTTTCGCCGTCACATATGCCACGCCTGTCATAACCAGAAGTCCCGCCAGCCCCAGCATGCTGGCTTTAACCCAGCGGGATGTCTTGCTGGCTATCGTTACACCGTCGCGGACGGTGTCGCCGTTATACGGCTTGTCCTGTTGTTCACTCATGCTGCTTTCACCCACTCTTCAAGTTCGCGAAGTTCACTACCGTATTTTTTCTCCGCCAGCAGATACGCCGCCTCTTCCGCTGTCGCCCCCGCTTCTTTCTGCGCTTTCTGCATGAAAGCAAAGTCCTCGCCGCGCGAGCTGAACATGGCACGAGTCACGGGGTCGACGAACAGGCGATGGAAGGAGCTGTATTCACCGGCGTTTATCAGCAGGGAGCTGTAGCCGGTCTGCAGGGCTGGCTGGAAGCCACGGATAACTTCTTTTTCCATGTCCGAGAACTGATCCGGGTTATCGGCAAGGTACTGTTTAAACGCCTTCGCATCCTGCAAGAGGGTGATTTTGGTGGAGCTGTTGTTCCAGGCGGCTTCTGCTTCCTTACCGGCGCTGAAGTCCTTGATGCCCTGGGTGATGGTGATAAACGCCCCACGGTGACGACGCACGGTGCGGTAGCCGGTTTCGATAAACCTTGCCGCGTGTGGGTTGGAGCCACCCAGCAAACGCCAGGCCTCGTCGATGATGCAGACTTTTTTGAGGTCGCGCGGGCTGTGGTACATCTTTTCCTGTATCGCCAGAATGAGCGAGAACAGGATGGACGAGAGCAGCTTCGGCTTGTCTTCCAGGCTCAGTAGCTCCAGCACCGCGAAGCGGGTTTCACCATCGAGCGTCGGTGCGTCGGCGTTGAAGTATTCTCCGTCAGGCCCCCAGGTGCAGTAGGTATCGAGCAACATGGCCAGCTCAGCAAGGCGCGCGATGATGGTCGGCTTGTCTGCGAACGCCTGGTTCACATCCTCATTGGTCAGGTAATTATGAACGTCGTCGATACGGGCTTTGTTTGCCTTCTTCTCCCACGCATCCATTACCGCTTTCTGCAGGATCGCTTCACAGACGCCATCCAGCGGCTGCGTCGGACTGGCGAGTACCGTCAGCAGGCGCACAATCCCTTCCGCAGAATGATTAATGTCCTTAACGTTGGCGAACGGGTTAAAGCGCAGTTTAGAGCCATCGAGATAAACCCCGCCGGCCTGGTGACAGTAGTTCTTGTAGCTGTCCCCCATGTCGATAACCCAGGCGTATCCCCCGGCATTCAGTACGTCACGAAGAATGCCCTGCGTCAGGAATGATTTACCGGCCCCGGACGTGCCAGTGACGGCGATGTTAAAGTTGGTACTGCCGTTCTCTTCACCAAACATGTCGTAGAATGCAACCTGGTTCCGGTAGGTCGGCAATGGCATACCCACGTTGGACAGCTGGCGTTCGGCGACGACCGGCATCAGGCTCACTGCGTTCCATGACTTGGAGCGTAGCGTTGCCCCCGTCATCTTCAGGTCTTCCCACATCCCTTCCTGCATGACGAACGGGAAACTGGCCAGCCAGTTGCGCATCTGCTGGTACTGTATCGTCACCATTTCCAGCTCGTTCTTACGGAACACGTTGACGGCGGCCAGTTCACACTTCTGTGCCTCGGTATTGTTATCCGGGGCGAACAGGGTCAGGTTGAAGTAGGTATTGCAGAGCGCGATTTCATTACTGTGAAGCTGCTCTCGGGTACGCCGCCATTCCTCTGCAGCCTTTTTGGTGTTGGGGAACAGTGCAGCGTAGGCTGAGTTGGCCTTTTTAGACAGGTCCTGGTCTTTACGGAAAGCCTCGCTCTGACTTTTGGTCTGTTCTTCCAGCGCCGTCGTCCAGGTCAGCATAAAGGGACAGGGTATCCCGAGGTCGGGAAAACGCAGGTTCTGCAGATTGTCAGCCCCCTGCCAGAGCGCGAATCGACGCGGATTTTTAGCAAGCTGCATGTTGATGATGCGACATGCCGATGCCGGCAGGCGTGTCCCGCGCGCGTCAATGGTTTCAGGCAGCTCCATCCGGATATGCGATGGATGCACCTTCAGGTCAATCCCGGGATCAACCACCTGGCGGTTGAGCTTCTCATCCTCGTTGTAGTCCCCGGAGGACGTCAGCACCTGTTCCTGACGGTAGTTCATCTGCTCGCGTACCGCAGACAGGAATGCGTGCACATCGGTGTTCATGCTGTCGATGCGCGCGGCTCCCAGTGAGACGCGGATGGTGTTACGTATCTGAATCAGGTCATCCATCACCCGCTGCACCTGGGAAGCGCGCTTAATGGGCTGACCGTAGACAATAAAGATACGGTAGTTACGCAGGTAGAGCGGGTATTCCCGTTCGTTGGCCAGGCCGTGCAGCGCGGAACGCTGCCAGAACGCGCGGGTGATTTTATTGAGATGATCGGCCATCCCCCCTTTCCACATGTCGTTACTCACGCCGCGATCGATGCGTTCCCCGACACACTTGCTGGCAAGCATAATGACGGTCACAGGGGTCTGGCGGGGAAGCTTCTTACGTAGCATGTCATCGAGCGCGGCCATCACCTGCTCGTTCGCGCCAGGAAGCGGGGCGGCCTCCATAATGAAGCCCGCAGAGCCGGCATTGACGAAAATTTCATTCTTGTCGTCGTAATACCGGTACGGCAGCGCAGCGACCAGAGACGGATAGTCCCAGGTCTGGGAAAGGTTGTTGCGGGCCGTTGCTGCACCGTCTTCCTCTTTCCCGTTTTTCAGCATATCCATCAGGCTGTCGACAAAACTCATTTTCGGCCCTCCGCAGCGGCCCGGATCAACTCCAGGCGACGCAGCTTCTCTTCGTTCATCTGGCCGGTGTACGGTGTATCACCGGCGGTCTTAATCTGCCAGTCACGGCTCACGCTCAAAACGGCCAGCGTTTCATCGTCGGAATCGACTGACTGTGTGGCGGTGATTTGCGTCGTTCCTTTCCGTGAATGGGCTAACGATTTCGCCAGATATTCGACGCCGTTCCTGCCGGAAATGTAGTGGCTGCTCATTCCCCTCCCTCCCCGATGACGCGGTAGCTTTCATCCCAGTGGGATTTGTTTTTCACGAACTCGACCACAGCCGGCTGATGAAAGTTGTCGTCCGTGTCCACCCAGGGTGCAATCCACAGGCGCTGCGTGGCGTCTGGAATACGCTGAACCGGAACGCGGCCCGCCGTGTTAACCGGCACAGGGGCTGCATGACTGGACGTGTCCAGCGGCGTGACCAGCGAACCTGACGATTTCGCCGGCGCAGTGGTCAGGGGGCGCGGTGCAGCAGGCTTAGCGGCAGTGGTTCCGGTTGCTGCGGCGGAGACAGGACGGAAGGGATTCACGACCGGTGCTGAATTGCGCAGTGCCGGCAGGGTTTCACCCGCAGGCTTTTTTGCGGTTTTCTCTGCCGTCAGGTCATCCAGACTTTTACCCTGAGCGGCCAGCTTGTTGGCCTCACCGGTAGTCAGGCACTGGTCGGTCGCGGTCTTGTTGCAGTCGAAATCAGAATTGAGACCGGCGCAGCCGGTCAGTGCGCTGCACAGCAGTGCAGCACCCAGTAGATTTTTCATGGGGTAACTCCGGTTTTAATTTAAGGGGTATTCAGGGAGGGGTAATACTCAGTTTCGATTATTTGCAGTTGCACTGAAGCACAGTGAAAACTAGCTGCACAGCATGTCAGAGGTTACTTCACCGAAAGGAAAGGTACGGTACCTCCGGGGATCATTGATGCCGGAAGCTTTCCATCCCAGCGTTCAGCCGTCGTCAGACTGACCAGACCGGGATTATCCCGAAGTGCATCACCGCGCTGGCGGATGGATTCAGCTTCTGCGGCTCCGCGAAGGCGTATTGATTCAGCGTCTGCCTTTGCTGCCGCCAGTTTACTGTCTGCCTGGGCCTGAGCCTGAGTGACCGCTATCTGAGCCTGAATTTTCTCTGTCTGGAGGTTCTGCGTCCGTGTGGCAATGGCCACCTCAGCTTTCATTCTGTCCTCAATGGATTTCTCATATGCCGGCGAGAAGTCGATGTTTTCAATCTGAACGGTATCAATCACCACCGGTCCATCAACACTTTTCCGCAGCGCGGCCTGCATATCCTGTACCAGCTTCGCTCTGTCCTGAACCGCGCTTATTGCGGTATATCGTCCAAAAACGTTTTCCAGCTGTGTAGGTATCTGCCGGGCAATCAGCCGCGTTTTCATGTTATCAACCGTCTGATAGCCACTGTAGACGCGTTCCACTTCAGTCGGCAGAACATGGAAGTTCACGGATACGGTCATTTTTGCGGGTTGCTGATCGAAGCTGTAGGCGCTCATACCTTCATAAAGCATGGCCTCATTCCTTACGGTTATTTTCTCCACGCTTTCGATGATCGGCCATTTCAGTCCCAGGCCGGGCTGAGCGACTTTAACAATACGCCCGTTTCGCAGCAGCACTCCCCTTTCGCCTTCGTTAATACTGTAAAATGAGAGCCAGGCAATAAGCAGGCTGGCGATGACGATAGCTCCCCCCATAATGAGGAAAAGACCGCGGGGGTTAAGACCTGTTTCTGAATCGGTTGTGTATCTCATATAGCCACCATTGATATTGATTTCAGTTTTGATGCAGGAGGCGGGGTAATTACGGGGATTGGCGTATTACGTTTCACTCCTCTCCCGTTTTCCCGCGACGGTCAGTAGTTTTATGGAGAAACTTCAGGTCTGGTTTCTTTTCTGGCCAGACGCTCATTGCTTCCAACTGATACCAGTTTCTGACGTTGCTGGCCGTCAGCCCCTCTGTTTCAGCCTGGTGCTTCAGGTGTTCCCAGGCAGAAAGGTTCAGGGGTTCATAAGCAGAAAGCTTCCTGTCGAATACCTCCGCCCAGCTTTCGTTGTAGTGAGGGACAATTCGCCTGCATATCCATTGACTCGAAAAGAACCAGATAACCAGGAAACCCAGCGCCCATAGTAGTTGGCAGTACGCGAGAACCGGCCACGCGGTCCCAAGGTACATGACAAGCCAGATAAACATGAACCGGCTTCCTTCCGGAGTGGCGCGTCCTGCCTCCCATTCAGCAATGTGTATCCGCATGCTCCTGAGCAGGCTGTTATTACGCTCGTCGTCACGCATTTCGGCTTCCTTAGTTATCTGGCCAGATGGGGGGGCGTATACGAGTCAGGACGATGGCCATGAAGATTGCACCAAAGATGCGAAATGCGTATTCCTCCCGTACTCCTTTGATAATGATTGCAATCACCGCCACCCAACAGAGGACCCAACAAAACGAATAGAGCCAGTTAACTGTTATCCTTATTCGACGGTTCACATCCTTTGCTTTGCAGTCTGGCCCGCCCCCCTGCGCTTGCGTTTTCATTTGCCCTCTCCATTACATTCGGCCTTCTGGCCAGACTCCCGTTTATCCAGCCATTCAGTGAAGCTGTAGCGTTGCTGCTCATCTCGTTGACGCTCGAAAAGCGCACGCGCTTCTTTTTCGTCTTTGAGCCATGCAGCAATGTCATCAGGCTCTATTGCCCTCTTCTCTTTCACTGTGCGGCACAGTTTTTCGAACGCGTCTTTATCTCTCGGGCTAACCGACTGTAATGCCTGATTGATTCGGCCTTCCCAGCTATCGGGAGCGTCCATTTTGCCTGACGCTGCCACGAACAAGAGGAAACCGAGGACCATGCCCATAAAGATAAATCCAGGCTGTTGATAAAAAACACTGTAGAGAAACATGCTGCCCGGGATGGCTGCTGCGCACCAAAATATCCGGTACTTATGTAGCCTTTTCCCGGCACGCCATTTCTTCAGGTCTTCTTCGATAGCATCCAGCTCAGTTTTAAACGACATATGCAGCTCCCTTAGTTGATGGTGTCACCGAGGCGCAGCTGACTGGCCTGACGGAGAACGTCATCCGGGTTGATATTGCCGACTGAGGTGGTACTGGATGCGGTGGTTTGGCTCGCCGGTTGCGGAGTTACGGCATTCTGCGCGGCGTTGCCGGCTTTCTGCAGTTCCTCTTTCGCTTTCGCGTCCTCGGCGTCCTCGATGGTTTCAAGGCGGAAACCCTTCTGGAATACAACGGTCACCTGATTGCCAGCGCCGATATCAATTACCGGGTGGTACTGCTCAGCGCGTTTAATCCAGTACTGGCTCAGCGTGTCGGCCGCCTTGCTGGCCCCGCCGCCTATGCCCTGCTTAAACACGTCACCGGCTCCGACATCCGCTGTGGCACCGAGGCCGACGGATGGTGTAGCGGCAGATTTGATACCTTCGCCAAAGCCTGACAGGAGGCCTGCTGCACCGGCGTAGCCGACAATCATGCCGTTTCGCATAACGGGCTTGCCGCGAATGCCGCCTTTACCCTGGAAGCTGACATGTCCCTGAAACTCCATGTCAACGTGCTTGCCGTTTTTCAGGATGCAGCTGATGGACTGGGTGCGGACGTTTCCGCGCTCGCTGGAGATATCGCCCCACATCTCACCCACAATAAAGCAGCCGTCAGCGTTGAACTCCTTGTTGTTGGGCATCTGAATGTTGCCCTGCAGGCGAATGGTTACAGGACTGGTATTCTGCTGACCGGTGACGCTAGCGTTCGCGTCGGCCCCCTCAATCAGGACGGCATCAGAGAATGAGCCGGAAGGAATCCAGGGTAATTTAGTTGGCTTTTTCTTCAGGCTGTCGTAGCTGAACTTTGTTGTCGACAGGCCACCTGTCATGCGCTGGCCAGAGCCGCCCGGATAGAACGCTGCGCCCTGCCCCATATTCACACCAGTGGCGGCCGGTGCACCTGCGGGGGTCACATTGTATTCGGGTGGTCGGGCCTGGCCGGCAGCAACAGGACCGGGGAGTGGTGTTCCGTTCTGGCCAGCAGGTGGTGTCTGTTGGCCAGTGGTCTGGTTGCTGCCGGGGGCTTTCGTAAGCTGGTCATTCAGGCGCTGAATTTCAGCATCCTTTTCAGCCAGCTTTTGCTCGGTGGTGAGCTTGTTCTGCGCGAACTGCTGAGCAAGCGTGGCAAGGTTTTGCTCAAGAGCGGAGGTCTTTGCCTGCTGCTGTGTCAGCGCGGCATCGTTGACCTGCTCGTTAAACGTCGCGGTCACAACGCCGGTCAGGTTTGGTGTTGCAACCGGTGCGGGTTGCTTTTGTTTTTGCTGGTATTGCCCGTACCACATTACGCCGCCTGCTGCAGCTGCGCCGCCAATGATGACGGCGGCCAGGATGGCCAGCTGCTTGCGGCGGGTTTTCAGGTTTTCATTCAGGCTTATGGTCATGGGCGGGCGTCTCCGTCATCTGAAAACACAATCCAGGCATAGCCTTCGCCGCCAGCGTAGAGCTGATTCTGCGACAGCATTACGGCCCGGACGCCCTTGCGCCAGAAATCGCGCTCGCGGAGGCTGCGGGTGATGCTGCCCGGGTTGCTCATCCGGAAGCGAACAACCCGCAGGTGGTTGCCCACAAACTGGCGTTCAGGCGTCAGGCGTACATCACTGGCGGGTGTGTAAGCCGGCATGCGGCTGACCGGGTATTCCCGGTAGTCGTCCGGCACCTGACCATTGACTACGGCGCGGGATAGCGCAACCAGCGTTTTTTCATAGGTCTGCCCTTCTTCCCATGCCTTCGCATCATCGTTCTTGCGAAGTGGTGGTGACATCGGGGTGAAGCGCAGTGTTTTGCCGTTACCCGGCTGCGGCCTGACGTTCAGGCTCAGCGATGAACCGTGGTCAGTCTGGATAAACAGGGTGAAGTTCTGGCCGACAAGCGGAGACAGGATAAGCGCTCCGTCCTCGGTCTGGCTCTGGTCATACGCACCGGTTGGTCCGCTGATGCTGGTAATGAGTTCTCCGTCTACAACAACCTTGCTCGGGTTGGTGTTGCTGAGGGTGACGTTAAAGGCGGCGTCGTTCTCAAACGGAATGGCTGCGGGTGCGGAAGCGGCCCGGAGGCCGCTGGTAAATAATCCCGCTGCCAGAAACACAGCAGCAGCTGCCGGTGAAATGCGAAATTTCATGGGCAGTCCTGTCAGTTAGTGGAAGATACCGGCTTGAGTTCTTCAAAGCTGTGGAGGTTAATCACACCGTTGTCATAACTCAGTTTCAGTCGGTAGGTTTTTTCCTGGTCTTTCAGTGGCGTGATGATTGCGCCGTTTGTGGTGGAGGATTTCAGTACCCCGCTGTACTGCACGGAGCCATCATCCATGACGCGAATTTCTTTCGTGTCGAACTGGGTGGTGATGCCCGCTTTCTGGATGCGCTCAGTTTCTATGTCCAGGGCTTTCTTGAGTACGTCCCGTTCGGCGGATGGGACAAATCCAAGAATCATTTTCTGGTTATGTTCGATGTTTTCCGGGGTAACGTTGAGTCGCCAGTAAATAAAGGAAGCGGCGAACTGTGTCAGACCGGTCGCATCGACACTTTTAGAATCTGATGCAAATGGGCGGTTAAACGTTAACGGCGTGGTGATGGTTTTCTGGGTTGTGGCGAAATACCATGCCAGTGACCCTGTCAGTACATTCCCTGCGCCCATGAGTAAAGTTAAAGCTGAAAGACCAATAAACGCATAGCGGAGTTGTTTATCGCGCTCTCCTTTAATATTCAGTTTCATGAAAAACTATGCCCTCCAGTGCCGGAAACTTGAATCAGGTATCTGGCGAAAGGTTACTTTGAATAAAAGTGATGGCAGGTGCCAGTAACAGAAATTAAGCAACCAGTATGACCCCTGCCCTTTTTTCAGATATCTGACGATAAACCAGAGGATTCCCGCGATTACACCAAGTTCAAGTGACAAGTTGTTAAGCACCCCCAAAATTAATAGGGGTGCGGTAACAATTAACTCGTCAATCGGTAAGCCTAAATAACGGTCCTGCTGGTTCATTGTTTCCGGGAAGTTATATTTATCTCCTTCCCCATTCATCATTTAGCTCGCGATGCCGAAGGCGACACGGGTAAAGATGATTGCCATAACGATACCGACGAACACCAGTGGTGAGCGGGCCTTAATGTAAATAAACAGGCCCATGATGATTTCGGCGATGTAGAACCATTTAACCAGTGAAGAACCAGAACCGAAGGTTGAATTAACCGTGGTGTTTTGTGAGGAAAGAAGGTCAGTACCAGATGCGAATGCCGGGTGAGTGACCATAAGTGCAATTAAAAAAGCGCCTGCTGACTTTAAGTAAAATTTAGCTTTGCGATTTTCGCGTGCTTTGCGGAATAAAGACGCTACCGCCCATCCCTTACCGACGTTAAGGGCACTGCCTTTGGTTAACATGTTTGTTTTCTCCGAAGTAAACAAAAGTGAATCGCGTAAGTGCTTGTTTACGCGGGCGCAATTGTCCCATGACCCTAAAAAAAAAAAACTGTGACGCATGTCACACTTTTTGGAATCATTCAGATTTATCCGAATATGTAAGTGAGTAGGCTTTGTTGACCAGAAAGTTCGGAAATGGCCTCCGGGATCTATAGCTATGAAAGTTAAAGAGAAAATGTGGGATGGTCGCGGCCGTCCGCGTAAGTTCCAGCCAGGTGAAGCGGTGGAGTGGCGATTGCGTGCTCCGGATAATTTGCTTATGGAGCTGAGAATATGTGCCAGAGCTGGCAACAGGAGTGTGAATGAGGAAATTATTGCCAGGCTTTTATTGTCGCTAAATTATCAGCCGGGTAAGCCAGTCATTAAAACTGCGGAGGGTGAGCGGCTCATAGCGCTAGCGGTAAGATTCGAGGAGTGGCTTGGAAAATTACTTGATAGTGAATCCGCTGAGGTTGTGGCTGAAGTTAAAACCCCACTCAAGCAGGAACAATTGTGGATGTGGCGTGAGGGTGAGCGGATTTTGCTTCCGGGGAAAACAACCGGATATAGCATGCGTATTCCCGAGAATCTTGCTGATGAAATCAGGGCAATGGCGAAGGTGCATAACCGTAGTCTGAATGACGAAATGCTCACCCGCCTGATGAATACGCTGGGTTATTTTACGGAAAGGTTGCTTGACCAGAACGAGGATGCTCAGGCACTTAAAGTTCTCTGTATGGAGTTTGAAGTTTTCCTGAAGGAAAAAATAAGAGAGGTAGAAAAAAGTGACCTCCCCTGGGATGAAAAATCGTCTCAGTGATCGATGCGAGCCGGAGTGTCCGGCTCGCAGATTTATTCTTTTTCGTTGATGAAGTGCCTTGCTTCCGCTTCGTTCTCGGCTGTATTTATGCCGCTAATAATCATATCGAGCGTATCTTCCAGGCTGCCCTCGCCGTCTTTTCCTGTCATTTTTAAATACATTTCAGCGAGTAGTGTTGCAATGAGAACTGTGCCTTCACGTGAGCCGGCTGCTTTTCTTATGAGGTCTCTGCGATATCCTTCAATATCAAACTGGTTACCATCCTCGCCATCGCGCTTATAAACAAGAAGTCCAAGCCTGATTAATTCGTTGCAGGTGGCTGATATGTTTGCTTCTCCAGCATTGGCGCCGTTTTGCAGGTCTTGTTGAACAATATCACGAACTTCACGTTCAATTTTATCTTTAAGGTAGATGCCGACTCTTCCCATATTTCTTACCTGTTTTAAGTTAGTGTCGGAATCGACACTACATATAGCCTGTTGGTGGATTATCAGATTGCTGTGCAAAGGTGCAATGGATTGATACTACTGTGAATTTACGCTCTATACAGTAGTACAATCCAGCACCTGGATGTACGACAGTGTGACACTGTGCGATATATAATTCAATGGAATTAAAGCATATCTACAATTGTACGATACATGTGTGACATACCGACACTAACAGGTATCAGGATTATACGATAGTGTAGTGTCGGTATGTGCGACATTTAACGGTCTTAATCCAACAACGCGCAAAATTCTTACGGGCATCCAACTGAAATTAAAAGAAAAATCTGCAAGACGAAGTCTTGCGTGGGGTGTGATGTTTTAAAGGGTTAGTAAAGAGCGGCATGTTAATACCGCCTACTGCTCTGACATGTTTATTTCGGACAGGCGTAAAATCCCATCAGGAGAGCGCTCACGCGCGTTTGTAGTGAATTTACTTGATTACGACGATCCGCCGGGGTATTTTTTAAAGCGCCTCTCCAGAGCCCGTTTATTTCGCTAAAAGGCCAAACCATGAAAATATCGTTACTGCCTGCTGCTTTGCTGACTCTTTCACTATCTGCTGGTGCAGCTCCGCAAATGTGCTTTGATCAGGCCGGGAAAGATTACCAAATTGATCCGCTTCTGCTTATGTCAATTTCGATTAAAGAGAGCCATCTGGTACCAGATGCGATAAATGGATCAAACAGGAATGGGACAGAAGATGTCTGTGGGATGCAGGTGAACAGCTCACATTACGGTAAACTTAAAAACTTCAATATTACCCGTGAGCGCCTGTTGAATGATCCATGTATCTGCGTTTATACGGGTGCATGGGTTCTGGCGCACAACTTCAGGTCATACGGAAAAAACTGGGACAGCGTGGGGATGTATAATACGGGGCCGAGCAAAAAGCTCATTGCGCAGCGCAAGGCCTATGCAAAGGATATCAAAAATATATATCGCGTATTACTGGCCAGAAAAAAATTACTTTCTGAACGTCTCGCGCCAGCTGCGGGTAAGGAGCATGAGATAAAAACTACAGAAACAGCATCGCTTAACAGCGGACAGTAAAAAGCCGCTCTGTTGAGCGGCTTCATTTTCAGGCCTTCAGCTTTGCAAACTCCTCAGCCATTTTCCAGAGCACCTGATTTAATTTGATGTCACCATCTATTCCGGTGACTTCCCGCGTTCTGGTCATCTTCCCTTTTTCCGTTCTGCCACGAATTCCCCCACGGATCACATTTTCCTGCACCACGTTAAACGTGGTCCATAAATCCTGGCCTCTGTCGAGCACACGGCGAGGGTTAATAATTTGCTCCGGTGTAATCGGCGCTGGTTTTCCATCGTATTTAAGTTCCAGGGCGGTCGCACCAAAAAGGCGCTGCTCAGGCAAAGTGAGCTGAATGCTTTTCATGAGGTCAATATTTTCATCAACCGCGTCAAATGTTTTCAGCACCGTGTAAGCGCCTTCAATAACCTGCCCGACAATATCCCCTTTGTGGGGCACACGGATTTCACCAAAATCCTTCCATGCAACCAGACCATTACTGCAAACCTGACGGAACATACCGGGGATCATTTTATAGCTGCTAGAACCATCATGGCTATTCAGAAGAATAATTTCCGGTACTTCTTTTCCGTTAATCTGGTCATGACGGCGCAGGCGAAGCATATGCTTTGTAAAGTCGCGTTTATCCTGGTCACGTGTACGTGACTGAGTTGCATAATAAGGCTGAAAACCTTCATCACGTAAGCGATCAAGAATGTTAATGGTCGGGATATATGTATAACGTTCAGAGCGTGAATCGTGTTTATCCGATGAGAACGCGCTCGGAACGATGAGCTGTAATTCCTCATTCGTCAGCGGACGGTCTTTACGGATCGAGGTAGGCATACGATAGCGGCTTGCGAAACTGACCATTTTTATTTACTCCTGATTATTTAGTTAGTGATGAAGGAATTACGCGGTGAAAATTATCCAGCGGCATTGCAATTGCCACCGGGCGACCATCTACAAGCCAGACAGAGATATAATCCGGGCATTCGTCATTAATTAACGTCAGCTCAGTGGCATTCTCAGGCGGCGTAAAAATTGCCGGTTGTGGTTCCCCTTCCGATGCTGCCAGGACCCAGCAAAACAGATCCGTGAACTGGGACGTGGTGAGGTTTGAATCACATCTTCCGGTAGATTCTTGAGCGGCGGTTTTGACGTTGACGTTTTGTGTGTGCATCCTGGTTTTCTCCTGTGGTGATGGTTGTCCATCTCCCTGGTGAGTTCTCTCGCGGCAAAGGGCAAAGGAGCGACGGCGAAGGGAGGAAGGAAAGGGGCGGAGACAAAAGTTTTTGCGGCACGCAAAAAGTTTTGGCGGAGTGCATTTCACCCCTTGGATGACGACCCGACGGTGCTACGACAAGCCCTCCGCGTGAGGACGCACGGGGGATGGCTTCACCGGGGGAACAGGATGCACACACCCGACACGTCGGAACGGCGTGGCGCCATTAAAGCGACGGCATCAGCCGGCGCGGTGAAGGCGTTCCGGACGGCACGGCCGGAGAAGCCGCAGCCTTTGACCTTAGCCATCAGACCCTAGCCGTATGGCCCGAAACCCGGAGGGGTTCGGCGGAGCCCGGCGGATGCGCAGCGGCCGCCCTGGCGGAGTGGGGCTCGACGACCGGACAGCAGCGCTGGCCGGGAGCCGAAGGGGGCCATCGCCCTGCCCTGTTTTCGGGTTATGGCCACGGAGCTGCAGCTGAGAAAGTTAACCAGCAGGACGCCGGTTATGATCGCAGGGAAGGAGAGAAGCACTGCAACGGGGAACGGCAGGAGCGCCGGAGGCGCTTTCGCCCTCCCCGTTTCCCCGACGGGGAAAGAGGGTTTGTGCGGTTGCCCTGATGGAACGCACCAGGGCTGGACCGAAACCGGGATCAGGAGCTAGTAATCACCTGACTCAATTCCCGACTCAAATGCCATCTCGATCATAAGGTCGTCATACCTCTCCTTCGCACGTTCTTCCTCAGCCCACGTCAGCATTAAGCCGCGCATCGACGCTGCTCCCATGAATACCGGGCGGTCTTTAAGAGGTAATTTAGCCAGGTAGTCCAGCGCCATTCCCAGCAAAGTGACATCATAGATTTCGTAGTACGCGCCGCATGTTTTACCAGCCCGCTTTTCCATACGAGCCAGAACCACATCAGCACGAATGACGTCGAACGGATTACGTGAGTGAATATTGCGTACAAAGCCATCAGTGCGCAGGAGCGTTGTTTTATGTGTCATTTTCGTTTCTCTCCGACTCAGGATTTCTTAGCAATTTCAGACAGTGCGCCACGGATGAAATACAGACAGGCATCTGTACGGGTGAACTTATCGCCGTAATGCTCATGGACCTGCTTCATACAGAACATGTTGTAATATCCCCGGCCTATGATCCGTGCAATTTTCCCGTCTATCTTTCTGGAAGATTCGGGAGCGGCGGTTTTGACGTTGACGTTTCGTGTGTGCATCCTGGTTTTCTCCTGTGGTGATGGTTGTCCATCTCCCTGGTGAGTTCTCTCGCGGCAAAGGGCAAAGGAGCGACGGCGAAGGGAGGAAGGAAAGGGGCGGAGACAAAAGTTTTTGCGGCACGCAAAAAGTTTTGGCGGAGTGCATTTCACCCCTTGGATGACGACCCGACGGTGCTACGACAAGCCCTCCGCGTGAGGACGCACGGGGGATGGCTTCACCGGGGGAACAGGATGCACACACCCGACACGTCGGAACGGCGTGGCGCCATTAAAGCGACGGCATCAGCCGGCGCGGTGAAGGCGTTCCGGACGGCACGGCCGGAGAAGCCGCAGCCTTTGACCTTAGCCATCAGACCCTAGCGTCAGCCCGAAACCCGGAGGGGTTCGGCGGAGCCCGGCGGGTGCGCAGCAGCCGCCCTGGCGGAGTGGGGCTCGACGACCGGACAGCAGCGCTGGCCGGGAGCCGAAGGGGGCCATCGCCCTGCCCTGTTTTCGGGTTATGGCCACGGAGCTGCAGCTGAGAAAGTTAACCAGCAGGACGCCGGTTATGATCGCAGGGAAGGAGTGAAGCACAGCAACGGGGAACGGCAGGAGCGCCGGAGGCGCTTTCGCCCTCCCCGTTACCCCGGAGGGGTAGTGTTTTTTGCGGTTGCCCCGATGATATGCACCGGGGCCAGGATTTCCGATCAGATCGGTTCTTCGCTGTCACCTCCGTTTTCCTGCTCATAGTGCATCATGGCCATATTCAGCAGGACATTAAATCCCTCAATGCCAGCCCCGTCCGGCTCGCACTGTTCGCAGAGGTGCAGCAGATTTGCCAGAAAATCCGTGATGACAGTTTGCACGCTTTCGCTTTCCCTGTTCAGCCCGGTTTTACGGGCAAATTTCCAGAGCACATCTGCAGCCAGCGCGGCGTGATCATCGTTGCTGCGGATTTTTATCGGTTCAGCCTGGCCTTGCAGGCGTTCTGCCATCGTCTCCAGCACGGTGGCCGGAACAGCGTTCAGTGTGTTGCTCATCATTTTCTCTCTCCCTGCGGCAGGTCTGCCCTGCCGCTCTGTCAGTCAGGCGGCCACGGTGGCCAGAAAGTTTTTCATAGCTTCGAAACGACTGCGAAACTCCAGACGTCCCTGCCAGTCATTGAAGTAATAAACGGGGGTATAACGCACGCGATTTGCTTTCAGAGTCAGCGTATTACCGGTCACGACTTTCGCAGGGATACCCAGCAGTGACAGCTGGATAAAGGCCATATCAGCCACCATCGGATCGATATCTGTGCAGGTGGCATACAGCTGTTCTGAGGGGTTATATCCCGCCTCAGCCATCCAGTATGCAAAGGCAATAACCATCCCGCCGCTACCACAGGTAGGCTCATCTAGCGTCATCCAACCCTCACGCTTTATCGTCTCCTGAGCGCCGGGCATGAGTAGTCCGGCCATCAGGCGGGAGATGGAGGACGGAGAGAAATACTGCCCCATTTCGTCCGCGCCCAGCTCATGCTCCATATACAGTGCGCCCAGAAAATCATGCATTTCACCCGCCAGCCCCTCCACCAACAGGCAGAACAGCTGTCTCATGGCGTCTAAATCGTCCGGCTGATACCGCCCGCAGATTCGTCGGCTGTTTTCGATGCTTTCTGGCGAGCGTATGCTCGCTATATCAAGCCCACTGGCGGCCAGGGTGATAAAGTCGCGGAACACTTCGGAACGGCGCATATATTTAGCGGTTTGACGGAACACACTGGCGAACTGCTTACGCGCCTCAGCTGGGGACTGCACCCGGACAGGAGCGGAAGCCCGCGGCTTCGGATCAGCCTGGTCTGCCAGGAACAGGGATTCAAAACTCAGTTGTGACATGGTTTCACCTTACCGGCCGCCCGCAGGCGGCCGCCTCCTGTTAAGCCAGTCCAAGCGCCGGATAGACGCTGACAGCCAGACCACAGTCAGCCTCGGCGGCGTAGCCCGTTTCGGCATTTATCACGGACAGAAACTGCTGCCACTGTGAGAAGCGCAGCGCGGGGACGCGTGCGCGTTTTCCGGCGCGGAGGGCATTTACAAATGCCTTCGCCTGTGCGACAGTTTGCGGGTCAAATTTCACGATCAATCTCCTTACTTTGGTTGTGATTGCCGGTTCACCGTTGCTGCGGCTACCCGGCGTTGAGAAAGCAGGGGCAACCCTGCTTTTTTAATGCGCGGAATTCAGCGGCGCATCGAGACAGAAACGGTTGATCACGTCGCCAATCAGCTCCCGGTGATTGCGGGTGTGCAGGTCATGGCACTCAAAGAAGCGCGCGCCGTACCGGACAAAAATTGCGGTCACATCCCCGCCCGTAAACTCCATCGATTTGAACGACTCCCCGCCGAACCCTCTGCACCAGTCCGTAAGCGCCAGTGTCTCCAGCTGGTCGATATAACGGGCTTCGGTAATTTCCCCCCAGGGACGGCGATAGCCGTCATTCAGCTTTTTCTGTACCTGAGTCGGCTGTGTAACGGTATTAACGGTGTTTTCACCCATCTTCCTGGAAGATTCGGAAGCGGCGGTTTTGACGTTGACGTCTGGTGTGAGCATCCTGTTTTCTCCTTCTGTGAACGATGGCGGCACCTTCTGCCGCCGTGGGTGATGCTGATTAACGCGCTTCCAGGCGCAACATGGCCTGAGCGAAATTTAAGTTGTCGCAAAGGTCTTTACGCGCGATGTCCCACGCCTTTTGCCCGATAAAGCCGTATAAGCGGATGGCATGAGCCTGAGCCTGCAACCACGGCTGCACGACATGAAACGACACCAGAGGATATGAACGTTCCCAGCACAGCACGCCTTCCTTGTGAACGTTGTC
Source organism: Enterobacter asburiae (assembly GCF_007035645.1). Classification (NCBI taxonomy): domain Bacteria; kingdom Pseudomonadati; phylum Pseudomonadota; class Gammaproteobacteria; order Enterobacterales; family Enterobacteriaceae; genus Enterobacter; species Enterobacter asburiae. The sequence goes on along the minus strand of NZ_AP019633.1, from coordinate 32,760 downwards.
GCTCATCAGGCTGAGAAGACGCAGAATTTCCTCAGCCTCATCGTGCTGGCTCAGCTGGAGATTGCATACGTCGCAAAGCTCGTCCAGATATGACTTTTGCTCCGCGATAACACAGGTCAGACGCGTTTTCGGGTCTGTCCCCCATCTTCCGGTAGATTCTTGAGCGGCGGTTTTGACGTTGACGTTTCGTGTGTGCATCCTGGTTTTCTCCTGTGGTGATGGTTGTCCATCTCCCTGGTGAGTTCTCTCGCGGCAAAGGGCAAAGGAGCAACGGCGAAGGGCGGAAGGAAAGGGGCGGAGACTAAAGTTTTTGCGGCACGCAAAAAGTTTTGGCGGAGTGCATTTCACCCCTTGGATGACGACCCGACGGTGCTACGACAAGCCCTCCGCGTGAGGACGCACGGGGGATGGCTTCACCGGGGGAACGGGATGCACACACCCGACACGTCGGAACGGCGTGGCGCCATTAAAGCGACGGCATCAGCCGGCGCGGTGAAGGCGTTCCGGACGGCACGGCCGGAGAAGCCGCAGCCTTTGACCTTAGCCATCAGACCCTAGCGTCAGCCCGAAACCCGGAGGGGTTCGGCGGAGCCCGGCGGGTGCGTCAGCAGCCGCCCTGGCGGAGTGGGGCTCGACGACCGGACAGCAACGCTGGCCGGGAGCCGAAGGGGGCCATCGCCCTGCCCTGTTTTCGGGTTATGGCCACTGAGCTGCAGCTGAGAAAGTTAACCAGCAGGACGCCGGATATGACGCCCGGGATGAAGAACACAGAGAAAACCAGGCTGAAGCCAGGTACAGGCAGGTAACTAATGGCGCGCTGACTTCAGCAAAATCAGGCAGGAAAGGCTGGAGTGTGGACAAGGCGGAGGGAGCAGAGGGGCAGCGCCGGAGGCGCGTCCCCCTTCCCCCGTTCCCCGCAGGGGAACAGCCCTTCCCGGAAGTTCAGGCGTGCGGTCGCGCCAGGAAGGAAAAAGGGGCTACCGGCGAACCGGCAACCCCTTCATAAAGGCGCTTCAGGCATATCAGGCCAACTCAGCTCCTGAAAAGGCGGGGTTTCCCCCGCCTCCAGGTTGCTACTTACCGTTGGATTCGTAAGCCAGGCTTGCCGCGACCTCCCTGTCCCCGTCCTTTAGCCGGAGTTCGCATAAGCGGTTCCGGGTCAGACACGTGAATATCAAAAGCGTTATACACACGATTAATACGCACCAGATAAGGGCGTTTCGCGGCAGTTTCATGGTTTACTCCTCCTTGCAAATTGCACGGTAAGAGGCCATACTGGTGTTGACTAGACATACAGCGGGCCTCGTGGGTTAATGAAAATTAACTACGGGGCTTTCTGCTTTCTGCCACACAACACGGCAACAAACCACCTTCACGTCATGAGGCAAAAAGCCTCAAGCGCCATCGCCATTATATCCCGTTGTCGATCATCTGCCCAGGAATAACAGTCTGAAAACTGTATAAATCCTCATCATTGTTCCGCGTCATTCAGCTCCTGAAATCCCAAGCGCCTCACGAATATCAGCGGCTCGCTGTTCGCTTCCGGCGGCTACGCCGGCGTTATAGACAAGGCTGATCAACGCCTGCAACATTTCCCAGTCATCCCGCTCCAGCCGGGCATCAAGGCGGTACAGGATCTTCCCGCTTTCAGCATGCCGGAACACTGTTCCTGTCTCTTTTTTGTCGAACCTGCGGCTGATAATGCTCAATAGCCCTCCCGGTTATCCGTACCTTCTGACCACTCGCGGATCTGGTCTTCGAGCGCCTCAAGATGCCTGTCTATACTCTCAGCCAGCTGCTCGCTTTCGGTTTCCAGCCAGCCACTGAGTCCGTCCCACTCGCAGCACATCTCTTTCAGCTTTGCCGACATGGTACGGAGCTTGTTACGCTGGCTGCGCGCGACTTTCAGCTCCGTCTTGCAGGGGTTATTTCTCATTCTGCCCCCTGCTGATACCGCAGCTTGTTCGGTACCTGCCAGCGCTCAGCAGTACGGACAGGTTCCGGTGTCTCCCGCACGATGAACGGGATTTCGTACATCACTGCATACAGCGGCTCACCGCTGATGCGAAGCCAGTCAAGTTCTTTCAGCGACGTGAACCGCGACTGCCAGCGCCAGAACGGTCCGGCAAGCTCTGCCGCGTCAAACTCGTCGCTCCACCGGGTGTACCAGGTGCAGACGGTTTCCGGTGACTGAAAATTCAGATCGATTTTCGCCTGCTCCAGCAGGTTCTGGCGCAGTTTCCAGCGCTGTTCGTACTCGCGGGACTGGCGGCGTAGCTGCCGCGTGGTCTTAATGCCGGACCTGTGCAGCCGTCGACCCGTGCGGGTGTGCATGACTTCAGGGAATAGCTCGGCCTGAACGTCAATCGTGAGCGGCAGCGGGCAGGCTTCACCACTGGTGGCTATCATGGTGTTAAGCGCCTCCTCGACCTGTTTCAGGTTCGAATGACGGTTATTTGGCACCCAGTGCAGGCCAGGTATTTTATTGGCCACCGTGGCGTTGAGACGCCCGCTGCCCGTGAGAAGGCGCAGAAAGGTACGCACATACGGCATGGAGGGCAGTCGTGCGCCGCGTTCGCGGGCAGACTCAACATGGCTGATAGCCTGTATTGCAGCCTGACGGGCTGGCTTCAGGGAAACGAGCGCGTGTGAGGACGGGATCATGCTGTCACCTCCACGCTCATCAGGTTCACCACGGTGCTGGCTGTGCAGTTAAAGCGGCGCATACCTGCCAGCTGCGCGATCAGCTGGTTTATCCGGTCAGGCTGGAGCGTGTCGCTCTGGTAAAGGGTACGCACCACTTCCCCGCCAGAGGAGAGCAGCACCAGAAGCCAGTAAGGCGAGACTTCGCCGGGGCTGCACACGCACAGATGCCAGTCATCGCTGCCGTCCGCGCTGAAGCGGCACTGGACGGGGAAGAAGCCGCCGAACTCGCTGCGGTATTCGGCACAGACGCGCCATCCTTCGGGTGTGGACAGGAGGCCGGTCACGGCATCGCTGAGGGCGCGGCGCGCGTCTTCGCCCTGCTGACGGATAAACTCCAGGTCGGAGGCGGTCAGTGTGTTGATTTGGTTCAGGTCATATTGCATGGTCATGTCTGTTCCCGCCGCCCGAAGGCGGCGGCCTCCGGTATTAAGCAGCGTGGTCAGTGGTGTGAGCGTCGGTTTCGGTGGCTTCTTCAGCCTCAGCGGCTGGCGCTGGGCGCACCATCCAGTCAGGCAGCCAGCCCTGAGCATTCAGATCCTGCTCGGCAGCCTTCGCTGCATCCCGGCGCTTGAGCTTCACAACTTCACCCGCACGGGCGCTGAGTCCGGCTTCTTCATAGGCTTTGCCAATCTGGGAAATCGTGAGCTTACCGAAATAGCTCTCAGCATCCGGCTGCCACCATTTGCGCAGGTCAAAGTCCAGCGCCGCTTCCAGCCCGTCCAGTTCGCTTTTCTGCGTATGGTTGTACATACGCTCCTGAATACCGTTGATACCGTGCGCTGCACAGAATCCCAGCAGGGTGTTCACCTGCTCTGCTGACCATGACAGCAGCCAGGTGAAATCGAGATGCCAGTTTTCTGGCAGCGTTGCCTGAAGCGCTTTTTTCTGTGCATTGAGCGCCGTCAGCGCCTTCCCTTCTTCACCGGATGGAGCCAGTGATGCAAGGTGATACTGATTCGAGGACACGGAGGCTTTCAGCGGTTCACTGCGTTTGCCGTGGGTGCGGTCAAAGAGCGCAAGACACAGCGTCCACGTCAGGAGTGCCACCGATACATCAGGGCGACCCGCCAGTTCTGCCTGAACGGCGAGAGTACGCTCCGCAGACATGGCCTTAACCAGCGTTGCCGGATAGGCGTCAGCGGGAATGTCAGGCGTGGTGTATCTGATCACGTTCTTTTCACGTTCCTGACGCGCCTGTTCTTCTTCTGCCCGGTCTTCGTCGGTCAGCTTGCGGATACCAGGCTGAACCTGAAAATTGCTACCGTCCCATGACACCCAGATACCGTGGTCGGCGCGAAATTCCGGCGTGGCTTCGCGGTAAGTCGCCTCGCAGTAGATATCATCAATCTGCTCCTGAATCGCGTATTCGTCATCGTACGTTTCAGTGGCTTCCATTTGTTCTTCCAGCTCACTGACGCGCTTCTGTTCTTCTTCCGTCAGGACAGCTTTCGGCATCGCAAAACGGTACTGTTCACCGTCCTCACCGCTGGCACGCAGTTCCGTCATACGGAACTCAGCCCAGCCCCAGCCCTGCTCCTGCTTAACGCGGGCGGCGAGCACGGTGAGCTTGCCAGCCAGCAGAGATTTCACCAGCGCCGCATCGGCAAAGGTGCTGTCCTTGTCGCTGAACAGGTCGGCGGTCAGCGTACCGCCAGCGGCGGTATAGGCTTCCTCGCCTACATACTCAAACATCGGGTGACTGATGGCCATCTTGTCGTCGGTCACCATTTTGCGCAGAGTCTGTACAGCAGGATCGCGCCACTGTACAACAGCCTCTTTCCAGACCTGCTCCTGACGCTCATGGGTATCAGCAAGTGTCAGGACTTCACACTGTTCAAGGGAGATTTCATCCCGCGCCAGCGCATCCAGCAGGGAGGGGGCAAGATTCGCCAGCTTCAGGCAGCGCTGAACGTGGCGCGGGTGGTAGCCCATCAGTGCGCCGATCTGAGAGGCCGTTTTACCTTCCTGCTGAAGGGTACGAAAACCGATAATCTGCTCGGCGGGATGCATGTTTTTACGTCGACCGTTCTCGATCATCGAGGCCGCCACAGCCATCTCAACGGGCAGGACTTTCACCGGAACAAATGGCGTGTCTGCATCGAGCACACCGCGCATCACCAGAATGCCTGTGCCTCTGCGACGACCTTCCCCGCCGACAATGCCGATCGTACCGTCCGGCAGTTCTGCACCGATCAGGTTTTGCAGGATGCCCATTGCCTGAATGCTGTCAGCCATCTCTTCCACCTCCTGATCGGTATGCGGAATGATGCGCGTGTTTAAGCCCGTGTGTGACAGGCGGGAGTACGGGAAGATTTGCACGGGCGTATCAGCGAGCAGCTGGACGAGCTTCTGCTCGGTAGACTGCGCGATTTTTTCCGCAGATTTTGCCTGACGGGCGGGCTTAGCTGGTTTTTTTGCCGTAGTATTGGTGGCGACCATGATTTTTACCTCTCAGTGATAGTTGTGGTTAGCCGTGGCCGGATTGCCCTCCGGTCACGGCACTCGGTTAATCAGTAATGCGTTTCGGGTGTGCTGCCAGTGCTGCAAAGGACGGATAGCCATCAAGAACCTGCATCATGACTTTTGCCCCTTCCAGCATCGCTTTATCCGTTACGCTGCCGCTGTTTTCACACACGTTGATCGTTGCCACGATCCCCGATTTCACATCTGAAAAACGCTCATACATGCGGTTGCTGAACAGGACGCGTTTACCTCCTGCCATCACCTGCCAGTTGTTGCAGTCATTAAATCGGGTGTCCACGTTGTCAAACTCAACCACGTGGGTGTCGCTGGCCTGAATGCGGAGCAGCTTCACGATTTCAGTGCTCTGCCCGACCTTACGGGTCGCCGGACGGGTGTTAAGGTTCTGCATGTTTCCTCCTTCTCTGGGTTAAGGCCGGACATCCGGCCTCCGGTTAAAGCTGCACGTATTGCAGGTTGCGTTTCAGTTCAAAAAGAAAATCCGGTTCAAACGACCAGGCGTGCCAGTTAAGCGTTCCGTTGGTGCGGATCTCCACCTGAACGTCGCCGTATCGGGACACATCGGACAGAGTGACGGTGACCCCCGCTTTCAGCGAGGTGGCCTGAGCCACCCACTCCCGTGCGACAGAAACAGGGTGTTGTTCTTCCCCCATCTTCCTGGAAGATTCTTGAGCGGCGGTTTTGACGTTGACGTTTCGTGTGTGCATCCTGGTTTTCTCCTGTGGTGATGGTTGTCCATCTCCCTGGTGAGTTCTCTCGCGGCAAAGGGCAAAGGAGCAACGGCGAAGGGCGGAAGGAAAGGGGCGGAGACTAAAGTTTTTGCGGCACGCAAAAAGTTTTGGCGGAGTGCATTTCACCCCTTGGATGACGACCCGACGGTGCTACGACAAGCCCTCCGCGTGAGGACGCACGGGGGATGGCCTCACCGGGGGAACAGGATGCACACACCCGACACGTCGGAACGGCGTGGCGCCATTAAAGCGACGGCGTCAGCCGGCGCGGTGAAGGCGTTCCGGACGGCACGGCCGGAGAAGCCGCAGCCCTTGACCTTAGCCATCAGACCCTAGCCGTATGGCACGAACCCCGGAGGGGTTCGGCGGAGCCCGGCGGGTGCGTCAGCAGCCGCCCTGGCGGAGTGGGGCTCGACGACCGGACAGCAGCGCTGGCCGGGAGCCGAAGGGGGCCAGAAGTGGGATTCGGGTGTTTTGAGGGAATTTGCTGATCGGGTTTCAGAGCCGCCACGCCACGCCACGCCACGCCACGCCACGCCACGCCACGCCACGCCACGCCACGCCACGCCACGCCACGCCACGCCACGCCACGCCACGCCACGCCACGCCACGCAGGACCGTATCAGTGACAATTCGCCCTCACAATGCCTTTCATGTGCATCTCCCCGGGCTTACATCAGGGCGGGAGGGGGCAGCGCCGCAGGCGCTGGCCTTGCCGTCCGTCAGCCCGAAGGGATGACAGGGTTTTCGCGCGCGAACAGGCGGCGCATATGCCCCGCCCGGATTATTTACTGTGCATCCCCCTGACCGCCCTGGAGAATGAAGTGGCCGCAAAGATAAACGGCACACTGGCGGGTAGCCGATTCGCAGATCTCATCCAGCACTTTCGCCGTGGTTACGGGGTTGAGTCCGGATTCGCGACGTCGCTCGTTGATGAGCGTTTTATACTGGCGCAGGATGCTGCGGGTTTCCGGTGACAGTTGCATGGTGTTCTCCTTTTTTCAGTTTCCGGAGGCAACGCCTCCGGTTTCTCTGTCAGGCATCGAGCGCTGCGCGCAGGTTCAACATGACGTCGTTTTCTTCTTTCAGGGTTTCTTCTGCCGATCCGCCGCCATCCTCAGCGCATACGGCGATACGCTCCATTTCCTTCCCTGCAAGCTGCATCACCACCGCAAGCGCCGCTGCCGGAATGGTGACATTACGGTGTTTCCGTTTTTCTTCCACCATCACCTCAACAATGTTGTAGATGAGAGGGACACATCCGGAGGGATACAGTTCTGCCTCCAGTCTTTCCATCACCACGTCGATCTCTTCATCACTGAGATCCCAGTCAATGCAGAGACCGCGAATATCGTTCCGGCTCCAGCTGGCGAATACAAATTTCTCGCCGTCATTATCGTCATCACGCAGCATTTCGATGGCTATCTCTTTTGCTGTACCAATCATTTTTTTCTCCTTTAGTCGGGCGGCATCGCCGCCCGTGGTCAGTCAGTCAAGGGCACGCCAGATGGTGGCGCTTTCAGGATGGGTATCAGCAAATGCCATAAGCTGCTCATAACGGCGGCAGAAGTGGCGGCACAGCTCCTCATGGTCATGGTTACTGTGGTGCCAGCTCCGGTGATTCAGTACCAGCGCCGTGAGGATGATCCCCGCCACTTCTCCGCTGACAGTCTGCTCAAACCAGTTTTCCGGATTGCACAGGGTCAGGCTCTCCACGTCAGGCGCCATATATCCGCCGCCTTCCGGCAGCCGGTAAAACTGCCAGAATCCCCCCTGATACTCAGGGCAGTAACGCTGGGCGTAGGCGTACACGGATGCCTCGGACGTCATAAAATCGCCGCCAAACAAATCAGGCAGGAAAGTCAGGCGCTGCGCACCCTCAAGACGAACAGCATCACAGGTCACGGTCTGGTTCATAGATCCTCCACGGTTAACATATTCTCGGTTCCGGCATCGCCGTGACGACACGACAGACCGGCGAAAAGCGGAGGACACAGGGGCGACGCCGCAAGCCGCAGCGCAAAGCCTTCACGGGCTGAATGCACCGTGAAGGGTGCGAACGGGTGAGGACGGAGGCGTCAGCGAACCCTTGTGGCCGATGCGGCCGGGCTACAGTGAAGTCACGGCGCATGCCGTCACCGCACGGAGCTTCAGGGGAGTTTCATTGTCCCGACGTGGCCCGGAGGGCAGCGGCGGATAGAAGCGGAAGGCACTGACATCCTTTTCGCAGTGGATGGCCACCGGTTGCCGGGGCGTTACCCCGGCGTTCTCTCAGGCGGCCAGCGCCTCCTGTAGGGCGCGAACGTTATTCAGCTCATTCCTGACGGATTCCGGCTCCTGCCGCCCGGCTTCCCAGGCCATACCGATCCGGTTTTCCAGCTCGCATTCATAGTTACGCAGGACGCGGGACAGGAGTACCGCCGGAACACTCACCTGACGATTTGCCGCTTCGCGCCGGCGGGTCAGAAGCTCGCTGACAGTCAGATTATTTACCCCCTCCTGGCGGTATTGCGTCATTTTCATTTCGCCTAGCGCCTTCATCACCTCCCGGATTTCAGCCCCGTCCGGTTCTGGCTGGGCTTCACGGCAGGCCACGCTAATCCCCTCTTCCGTCCAGATCAGCAGGACCAGGGGTTCGTCAAACGTGAACATGTTTTCAAGCTGTACACAAAGTTCTTCGCGGGTTCCATACATCGTTTTTTCTCTCTTGTAAGGGGTTACAGGCCGGGCATCAGCCCGGCAGGGTCAGTCAGTCCTGAAAGGTTTCGTCCAGCACCAGGGCTTCGCGGTAGGCTTCAAGAAGCAGGGTGTTGATCCGGCGCAGAGTCTGCGCAGCCATACGTTCGGTAAGCGTTGCCGCGTCGTGCCGGTGTTGCGATTCGAGGCGGTTCAGCAGCATCCGCACGTCACACATGGCATTGCTGAGCGCGGCCACGTCCGCGCGCAGGTTTTCAAGGCCCGGGTAGTTCATGCCGCCTCCGGATAGTCGGGGTAAAACGCGCCGTCATTGGCCGCCGGCATCCTTCTTGCCCGTTCAACCTGTGCCAGACGTCGAACGCCGGCGGCGTGGTACTGCTCAAGCATCTCGATCCCGATATAGCGGCGGCTGGCTTCGGCGGCGGCCACGCAGGTGGAGCCGCTGCCGGCGAACGGGTCAAGGACAATAGCCCCCGGACGCGTGAGCGATTCAATCAGCGGCCGCAGACTCTGCACCGGCTTCTCCGTCGGGTGATGTCGGTTGCCCGTGTATTTCCAGGGGATCACGTCCGGGATGGGACGGTCCGGGGTTTGCGGCCTTCCCTTCGCCAGCAGGTAGGCGCTCTCATGGGTGTAACCCACGAACGTCGATTTTGAGGCGTAGCTCTTGGCAAAGACGATATGGCCAACCACCCGGAAACCGGCCGTTTTCCACGCATTCAGAAACAGATCCGCGCGGTTCCAGGCATAGAAACTCACCATCAGGCTGTCATTTTTCAGTACGCGGTACATTTCATGACAGGCGGGCTGGAGCCATTCTGCTGAGTTGTCCCCGGCCAGGGTACGACCGGTACGGTCCTTATAGCCAACCAGATACGGTGGATCGGTAAGAATAAAATCGACGGCACGCGCCGGAAAACGGGACATCACCTGCACGCAGTCACCCAGGATAAAACGGGACATAGACACACTCCTCTCTGATATGCGGCACCCTCTTGCGCCGTGCCGCCACAAAAACCCGGCGGAAAGCGGAGGGCGCAGGGGCGACGCCGCAAGCCGCAGCGCAAGCCTTTCACGGGCTGAATGCACCGTGAAAGGTGCGAACGGGTGAGGACGGAGACAACGTGAACCCTTGTGACCGCAGCGGCCGGGTTAGCGTGAAGGCACGGCGTTGAACACGCCGCCGGCTGGCGGCAATAAGGCGGAGGGAACCGACATCCTTTGTTACCGGTTCTGGTAGCTGATGAGTCAGACAGGGTATGGCAGAATGCACACTGATAATGGATTCGCGCCGTTATCTTACATGTGTGCCTTTGATTTCAGGACGTCCCCGACCGGAGACGTCTTTTTTTTGAGTCGGATATATGGCAGGTGAAAGTGTGAAGTGATTGTGTGATTATCAGCGCTGAAAACATCTTAAGGGTTTTCACCTGTAACGAATTGCATGGCTTCAGGACACCCCTCCCCGGATGGTGTCCTTTTTTTCAGCGCCCCTTACAGGATTGAGAGAATGCCAGCCGAAGATTGGAATCTGGAAGTGGGCAGCTGGCACGAAACTTATTTAGCTGTTTTGCAGGCTGAGACTAACGATGATCGGAGTACGCGAAACTCTATCACGTCGTTACGCCCGAGGAGCTTGAGAGCGTCTGGGGAACAGGCCATTGCAGCTTTCAGTGCCAGTGAAATGGCGAGGCTGCGGTAGCGGTTTTGCAGCATGATGGGGGCATCAGCAGGCACTGCGTCAGACACCTGTAGATACGCTTTCCATGCATCCGGCTGTGCCAAAGCATCACGTTCCACAGCTTCGAGCTGGTCTTCACGTTCCTTTTGCTTTTTCGTGGCCATCTGGTCAAGAACCGCCACTGTGGCTGCGGCATTCACCGCACCAGGCATTGCCAGTGTGAGCGCCACAAACAAAATTGCAGTATTACACTTCATTTGTCTTCCTCATTGTGTTCATCTCCCTTATGTCCTGACAGTTCAACAGCTCGCTGGCCGCGCCAGCGTCAGCCCTGCGCTCTTAACCTTTTGCATCAGTCCCTCCCTGGCTGTCTGATTACCATTCTGAATGATGTTCCTGCTCAGGATCGGTTCTTCGGCTTTTTATCGTCAAACGCCAGGAGAACACCGAGGCCGATCAGCGAGGCGTAGCATACCTGCATCGCAATTGTCACCGGCAGGGAGATATTATCAACCAGAACACCGGGAACCACGACGGCAACGCCTGCCAGTATCATTCCCCTGCCGGTCTTTTTGACCCGTTCCGGCCACTGAGATTCAGGCACGTTCCGGGCGCGCAGAAAGTTATGAATGCACTGCTCTGCTTTTTGTTTAATCACTGACATGTTCTAGTCTCCGAATGCCCGGCGCATATTTTTCTTTATCCGGGTCGCTTCACCGGATACCGGTGCGGCAGGCTCTGCTGGTTTCTCCGGTACTGCAGCTTTACTCACGCCAGCCGTACCGGCCATCTGCTGAACAAGAACCTGCAGCTCGCTGACCGTGCCGGGCGGTACCGGCATGCTGGCCAGCAGACGCGGCAGCTCCGGTGCGGTCGTATGCAGGGCCAGACCGGTGATAATCAGGTTTCTCAGCAGCTCTCCGCGCAGGCGGGATGACACGCCCGTCAGCACACGCTCAACCCGTTCACTGCTCCGGTCATCCTGAAGCGTCAGGGTGTAACGCCGGCGCTGGTATTCCGTCTCCGGTGACATGGCCAGAGCCGCCACGCCACCATCAGGCTCATCAGGAAGTCCTGAGAGTGAAGACCAGGTGCCGGAGACCAGGGCCATCACGGCACAAAGCCGGATGGCGCTCAGATGCCCGTCAAAGAACACCGGGATCAGCGCCGGTAAACGGGCATCCGTCTGGTACATCACCGCCCCGGCGGTGGCGGCGGTCCGGATGAAGTCACCGCGCAGGGGCTGTGAGATGGTGCTGATGGTCGCCATCGCCGCGATGTCGGTGCGATCGTCGCTGTGAAGATAGAAAGAATACTGGCCGTCCGGCACGTTTAGTCCTCTTTATTGTAAAGGGCAATCTCTCTGGCCAGCGCCAGCTGCGGATCGCCTATAACCTCGATACGGTCAGGAGCCAGAGGCCAGGCCTGACGGATAGTCTCTTCAATGAGGGATGCCCCTCCCCCGACCAGGAATACCCGGTTAACGTTCCTGAAGGCCGTCAGCTCACTGGTGACACGCGCGCCCAGGGAAGTGATTGCCTCTGTAATTTTGTTCAGAACATCGTCAATTTTTCCGGCATCGTTGATCACTCGCTGCAGATACTGACGATCATTGCGGTTGCGGATGACCGTGTCAGCAATAAGCGCGCTGGTTTCGCTGTCTGCAGCCCGCAGCGCGCCTGCAGCTGCGCGGGTGACCTGTGACACGCCGACAGACGGATTGCCGTGTACCGCACTGATATCATCAAACTGTCCGACAATCACGCCGGCATCGAGCGTGGTTCCGCCGAGATCGATAATCAGTGTGGTCTCAGCGGGTCCGGGCTTCAGCTCGGCGAGACGGGAGAACGCCGCCGGCAGTGATTCCGGCATCACCTTCACGTCCGTTACGGTAAATGCCCTGCCCTTATTCAGAACCAGCTCACGCATCAGGTTTTCCCGTTTGCGTCGGATGTTCTCCTCGTTCCGCTGGCAGTCCCCGTCATAATACTCGCTCAGGGGCAGCGTCACGGTCAGGCTCACCGGCTGCGGCTCAAGTCCGCTGTTCAGCAGGGCATGATGCACGGCCAGCAGGTTGAGATCACCGTACTGGTATTCCACGTTTGTCGTTGGGATGGCATCCCGGCTGACGCTGTCCCAGGTGTATTTCAGCGTGCCCACCTGATAGTTGAACGTTGCGGCACTGAATTCCGCCACTTTCCAGCCATGCCGGAAGGAGTTAGCTGAAACCCGGGTCTGCAGCTCGTTTCCTTCAAACCATGCCAGCTTAACATTAGTTGAACCATCATCGCAGTAAATATTCATCATTATGCTCCGTTAATTAAACTCAATTTGATACATATTATAAGAGCAAAATGGCAAAACAAAAGCCTTATTTTCTCATTGTGAGTAATTTAAATATCTCACAATGAGAATAAATAGCATTTTGAGTAACTTAGGTTACTCACCCTGTTCATGAAGCTGGTGATCTGGATTATCCTCGCGCTGTTAAATATACTGTATGCATAACCAGTATATTTAGACGTCAGGAGGAAAGATGAAACTGCAGCTTTTCAGCACCGGGAAAGCACTCCCGCCACAGGCCCATCCGTTGTTTGCAGACCTGGCCAGCTGCGGTTTTCCCAGCCCTGCCGCTGACTATGTCGAGTCCGACCTGGATCTCCATGATTACTGCATACGGCACCCGAGCGCGACTTACTATCTCCGTGCCAGCGGTGACAGCATGTCCGACGGCAGCCTTTACAATGGCGATCTGCTGGTTGTGGACAGTGCAGAGAAGCCCCGGCACGGCGATATTGTTGTGGCCAGCGTGCAGGGGGAATTTACGGTTAAACGGCTGCTGCTGACGCCACGACTGACGCTGCAGCCCATGAACGCCGCCTGGTCGCCGATTTATCCCGACCCGGACGATCTGGATATCTTTGGCGTCGTCACCCACATCATCCACCGCCCGAGGGAGATGTACTGATGTTTGCCCTGGCCGATGTGAACAGCTTTTATGCCAGCTGTGAACGCGTTTTCCGCCCGGATTTGAAAGGAAAGCCGATCGTCGTCTTGAGCAACAACGACGGAAATGTGATCGCACGCAGCGCCGAGGCGAAGCCCTGGATAAAAATGGGCACCCCGTGGTTCCAGATAAAGAACGAGCTTTACCCGGAAAAAATATACTGTTTTTCAAGCAATTATGAGCTTTACGCTTCGATGTCGGCGCGCGTGATGAGCTGTCTGGAGGAGCTGGCTCCCAGGGTGGAACAGTATTCGATTGACGAGATGTTCCTCGACCTGACCGGCGTTGAGCGCTGCATGGACCTGGAGGACTTCGGCCGGCAGCTGCGCCAGCACGTGTATGACTGTACCCGTCTGACCATCGGCGTGGGTGCCGGGCCGACGAAAACCCTGGCAAAATCAGCCCAGTGGGCCTCAAAGGAGTGGAAACAGTTTCGTGGCGTGCTCGCCCTGACCCGGGGGAATCCTCAGCGAACGCGGAAACTGCTTTCACTGCAGCCGGTCGAAGAGATCTGGGGCGTGGGAAACCGTATTGCACGCAAGCTCAATGTTCTTGGCATCAGGACCGCGCTCGATCTGGCCCTGACGAACCCGGCCTTCATCCGGAAAAATTTCTCCGTCGTTCTCGAGCGAACAGTGCGCGAACTGAACGGGGAAAGCTGCATGTCGCTTGAAGAAGCACCGCCTACTAAACAACAGATTGTCTGCAGCCGCAGTTTTGGCGAGAAGATCACTGAATACGATTCGCTGCGCCAGGCTGTCTGTCAGTACGCAGAACGGGCCTCAGAAAAGCTGCGTAAAGAGCGCCAGTACTGCCGGCATATTTCCGTATTCATCAAAACGTCTCCGTTCGCCGTTAAAGAGCCTTACTACGGCAACGTGGCCACGGAGAAACTGCTTACCCCCACTCAGGACACCCGGGACATCATTGCGGCCGCCACAACGGCTCTGGAGCGTATCTGGAAGGACGGGCACCGGTATGCTAAAGCCGGTGTGATGCTGAATGACTTCACCGGCTCCGGCGTTTCGCAGCTGCAGCTGTTCGACGAACGTCCACCACGTCCTCACAGCGCTGAGCTGATGAAGGTTCTCGATGGCATTAATCATTCCGGGCTGGGACAGGTCTGGTTTGCAGGACGAGGGATTGCGCCTGCATGGCAGATGAAACGCGATATGCTCTCCCCTGCGTACACCACACGCTGGAAAGATATCCCCATAGCGAGGATCGGTTAAATTTCGCTTTTCAGAGAGAGCCAGTAGTGCTCGCCGCAGCCGAACGACAGGGCGAAGCCCGCGAGTGAGCGAGGAAGCACCAGGGAACTGCACGGATAAATTCTGCTTACGCTCGGTGTTAAATGGATACCCCACTCAGCTTTATCCACTTATCCACGGGTATATTTTTATAAAGTCTTTTTTAATTCTTTTTTCTTTATTTTACTCCTTTTAGGGAGCCTGAAAGCCGCATGCAGCGCGCCCTGAGAGGAGTTCATTATGGGCAACTGGTTAACATATTATGGGTAATTAATCACGTATCTGTGGGTTCCATAGCAACAAGCTATGGGATATGCATCAACAAGCTATGGGAAACAGGTCAAGTTTAGATCTCAATTATCCACTTGTGGATAAATTGCATATTTTCCCAGTGGATAAGTAACGTGATAGCTTGCAATTTCTGTTTTCACTGTCATTATGGGTGAATAATAATTTACCCATAGGCCTTGGAATGGATACTCAAGCACTCTTGCCAGCTACTAAAACGTTTAAAAAACGCGCCAGTATAAAGCAATCTAACGAATTGACCGAAGCCGCATATTACTTGCCTCTTCAGGCAAAACGTGTGCTGTGGTTATGCCTTATGCAGGCCTATTTCAACGACAGTCAGGATGATGATTCTGACGTATTACCTCTCTTCAAAATTAGCGTTTCCGATTACGTCAAATACTTCAATGTCGCTACGTCTGTCGCCAGTCGTGATGTAAAGGCTGGGGTAAATGCTTTGGGCGAATCAACGGTTACCTTCTATCCAAAAGAAGGTGAGTTTGAAGAAGTTAAACGTCCTTGGCTTGCTGAAGCAGGAATGAAGAGAGGCCGGGGTTCCTGGCAGATTGAGTTTAACTACAAGGTCATGCCATTCCTTGTTGGCTTAACCTCCCAGTTCACAACCTATTCTCTCTATGACTGCGGCCAGCTCAATAGTGTTCGTGTCATCCGGCTTTATGAAAGCCTGTGTCAGTTCCGGAGCACTGGTGTCTGGATCACCACACATGACTGGTTATGTGAAAGGTTTATGCTTCCAACCTCGCAGAAGAACAATATTGCGGAAATGAAACGTACCTTCCTGGAACCTGCGCTGAAGAAAATTAATGAGAAGACGCCCTTAAAGGTAAGTTATACAACCGAAGAAGATGGTCGCTTACTGTTTAATTTTCTTGATAAAAAACAATAATCTGAAATTTATCCTATATCCCCCCTTGGACTGTTTCTTACTTTTGGGGGGATACTAAACTTGCTGTATTTCCCACATTACATGCCGAACTTGACCTGTTTCCCACTGTTCGGGCTGCCCTCTAAGTTGACTTCTTTCCCACAGTCCCGGCCAGTTATTAAGTTGACCTGTTTCCCACAGTCATGACTGTCCGCGAAGTTGACGTGTTTCCCACACTCCCTGCTGGCCATAAAGTTGACCTGTTTCCCACGGTTCGTGCCGTTTGCGAAGTTGATGTGTTTCCCACAGTCCGGGCCGTCTGCGAAGTTGACCTGTTTCCCACAATACGGGCCATCTGCGAAGTTGACCTGTTTCCCACAGTTCGTGCCGCCTGCGAAGTTGATGTGTTTCCCACAGTCCGGGCCGTCTGCGAAGTTGACCTGCTTCCCACAGTCCGGGCCGTCTGCGAAGTTGACCTGTTTCCCACATTACGGGCCGTCCGCAAAGTTGACCTGTTTCCCATAGTCCGGGATGTCTGTGAAGTTGACCTGTTTCCCATATTCCGGGGTGTCTGTGTAGTTGACCTGTTTCCCATATTCCGGGATGTCTGTGTAGTTGACCTGTTTCCCATATTCCGGGGGGCTACAAAGTTGACCTGTTTCCCATAGAACACCGATTCTATGGCTGAATGATCTGCGGCCGGAGTCTGCAAAGATTAATCTTGAGTCCCAGCTGTGCGGCAAAGAGATATGACTAGATAAGAAAATCTGTAGCAGCCATAAAAAAAAGCATGAAGTCATGCTTTCATGCTTTCATGCTTTCATGCAATCTTTAAGTTGCTTTGTACTTTTTAGTAAGCGAGGTGACAGGCGATTAGAGTGCATATACTTAGATGAAAGGATGAAATAATGATTTCATCCTTTCATGAAGGCGGGGGTCTGAGTGGTTAACCTGGAAATGAAATCATGATTTCATCATTTCATTTTATTGCGATACATTTCATATCCTGCAAGGAGCATATCTGTCATCGATATTCCCTGTTCTGCCGCGTAAGCTTTCATCTCTTTATGCTTAGATACCGGCACTTTGATTTGGATAGGTTTAACCGACGAATCCGGCGCAGCTCCCTTTCCGGTAACATCCAGAGTTGGCTCATCCTCCTTAGGAGGCGCAAGTTTTATTGATTTTCCTGGGGCTTTCATAGAACTCCTCATATCCAAAATAATGAAATCTTTAAATCATGCTATCATGAATTAATGATATCATGAATTTCTTCGATCATTTGTTTTGCTGTTTCGTTTAAGGATTTGAAAGGAGTTTCATGGAGGGCACGCCCCGCATCCAGAGCCTCACCGTAACTGGTTTTGAATGGAATGATTGTATTGAGAACTTTGAAGCCCCACGCCTTGATAGTCTCCTGAGCTTTTTCGCCCTGTGACTGAGATGGTGACTTTGCGACAATGAATACGATTTTGCTTTTCTCAATGCCCTTTTTAATCAATTCGCGGGCAAGTTCCAGAGAGGGTTCCAGATCATCAATTGTGGTCCCAGTGGTTATGATAACGAGATCAGATTCATCAGCCACATCCAGTGATGTTGTCTCTGCTGCAGGACGACCATCGATGATAAGCAAATGGCAGCTATCTTTCATTTTGACAGCTGTATCTACCCGGCGGTAAAGAGCGCAGTCAATTTGGCTTAGACCATTGTTCTCGCGTCGTTCTGTCCACTTCAGAGAGGTTTGTTGCTTCGTGTCTATGTCCGCCAGATGAGTCTTCCATCCAGCTTCAGTAAACCCAACAGCAAGTGTTCTGGCTTTGGTACTTTTTGAACCTCCGCCTTTCTGACCAACGATCGATATAACCTTTCCCATATATACCACCTTCATTAAATCATGATTTCATTAAACACATACATCCCACTTCTCATATTGCCCAAAATCGAACAACTTAACAAGATGAAATCATGATTTAATGATATAATTATAGCATGATTTACGTAACTAACTGATAGTAATACATTACCAAACAATGAAAGCATGATGTAATGATTTCATGATTAAGTGCGCGAGGATAGTTTATGAAACAGTACACATTGAAAATCTACTTTGGAGATAACTCTGCGCCTGCTTATTTTGGTGGCGACAGGCAGGATGATTCATCGAATACGACACCGTTCCAGGTGGCTCTTAAAAAGTCGCGAGACTGTAATTCATATGCCGCTTGCTTATGTACGGGTAAAGAATTGCCACTCTCTGTGAGGCTCAGAGTGGAGAAACATCATTTAGCTCGATTCCCACTCACGGGTATAAAACACAGAGAGGACTGCAGATTCTATAGTAGCCTCAGTCCTGAAGGGCCGCAGGGGTGTTATACACAGGACGCATTGAAAGAGAAGCCGGATGGAACAATCAATATTAAGCTTGATTACCCGTTGCAGGTAACCGGTCCGTCAACACCCATAGATAGTTCTCTGCGTTCTGGTGATGCTTCACGGAACAATAAACGCGACACTGTTTCTATTCTTGGTCTTCTACATTTTCTCTGGGAGACAACCAGCTATAACACATGGGTACCTAAAATGGACGGTATGCGTTCATCCACCAAACTGGGTTATCACTTGTTTAAGCAGGCAGAAAAGATAGAAGCAGGCAAAACAAAGTTATCTGACGTTCTGCTCACTCCGGCCTACACGAACTCCAGCGATAGCAGAAGAAACAGCATGACTGTCGAACGTGCGAAAGTTAATAAACAACGTCTTGTAGTTATTGCTGAGCTTGCAAAGTTCTCTGAAAGTTACATGGATGGATTAAATCGACTTCCTGTACGTGACTTTTCCGGCATGCCTTTTCTGGGACTTGATGATGCCAGATGGAAGTCTGCGTTAGACAGATTTCCAATTGCGGTGAATGGCTGGATAAAAGGTATGAAGGTATTTGTAATAGCTGTTACGGATGTTCCTGGCGCAAAATCAGCCCAGGTGAGACAGCTGGCCCTGATGATGGTAAGTGATCGCTACATACCGCTTGATTCATTGAATGAAGGGGCGTTTGAACAAAAGCTATTCGAGCTGGAGCGATCGTTTTACAAACCCCTACGTTATGATTCATCCACTCATGAATATCTCGCGGACTTTTGCCTCACTGATGTTTCTACAGATAACCATTTACCTATCCCTGTGGAAATATGGGGGATGAATACTCCTGATTATCAGGAGCATCGGATGGTAAAGGAAAGATGGTACAACGCAAATTATGGCGAAACTGGTTGGTTATCATGGGATGCAACTCGAACATCTGTAGACAGTATCGAATCGCTTTTACCCAAGAAAATGAAATCATTGTATCATGATATCATTAAATGATGATTAATGCGCCGCCGCGTCTAAGGGGTTTACCTTCCCGCAGCAGTACTTCAGCGGGAAGGTGATAGCGTCCTGTTCTGCTGCCTAGCAAAACTTCACGCCCACGAAGTATGTGATGGCGGGGCGTAGATAAAATACATTGGACGTTTGTCACTCATTCCATCTTTTTTAGCCATATAAGCAGCAAGAGAAAAACTGTGGCAGCACATTGAGACATAAGCGGGGCAGACAGAAACGCATCGAGTAATAGAACCATTTAAAACTCCTTGTGAGTGTTTGTTCTATTGTGCAACTTAAGTCTCTTTGCCTTCCTCTTGTGGGTTCTTCGCGTCGATCTGGACACTCAGGTAATTTTGTCCAGCTCTGCTGGCAGAAGCTGATCATCACGGATAAAATCAGTGTAAGGAATGACGTGAGGTATTAATGATAACCGTTACTATTACTGAATCGAACGGCCCTCGTAAATGGTCGCATCGCGCCCGAACAAAGGACGCACTCACAGCCATCATCCGGACGATGAACAAACATTTTCCGCTGTCGCACAATTTCATCCCTGATGATGTCGATAGCGCCCCCGCACTATTTGCGGCTGTAGCCAGCGCACCGGATGTGAAAGTGACAGGGCACATCTGGAAACCCATGTGGCACAGGGGAGTTCGCTGGAACGTTAAAGGTACTCCTGTAACCATCACGTTGCATAACTCTTCACCCTGCAAAATAAGTAAATATTAATGAAAATAGCCATGCACTTTTATACCGAAGTAAGTACCGGTCATTATGAAATTACTGAATGCTACCGGATTGGTGTAATTGAAAAAAAATGGAATGTTTGCCCTGGTTTATTTATGGACATATTAAATCCAACAAAGGAAGAATTATTACTGCATGATACTGTCTTTGGGCAACTCCCTCCACCACATCTTCTGAATGATCTTCTTTCCCGTATTTAATCCCTATAGAATTGCTGGCGTTTCGTCAGCTTTAGCTGCGCGGCCATGCTCAAAAATGCTGGCGTACCTTCCTCTCCGGATGCGCTGAACTGCTGGCAAACCCTGTCTGTTACGTAATCCTCTCACCACACTGGACGTTCAGGTAATTCTGTCCATAAATATTAAAGGGCGAAGAGTGGTTACCCCTTCGCCCTTAGTTACGTTTCCGGTCTTATCAGTCGATAAGTTCGCGGATCAGTTCCAGAACTGCAATCAGCGCATTCGCACACGCGACTACAGCCCGCAGAACGATGATTAACAGGTTAATCATCCGTTTCTCCATAAAATGGAGCGAGAGAGACTCCGCTTACTCTTACATTGCCTGTCGCGAAGCATATCTCATTGTTAGATGATGATGTTCTCACTCCGGCCAGAGCACCAGTTAACAGCACCACCTGTACTACTGATCAGGGCTTTAAAATCGTTCATGTGCGATTCCGGAGCAAAAATATCACAGCGCTAACCCGATGATTATACAGCGTGTATCTTTGACTTCTACCCCATACTTGAGAAATTACCCCAAAGGTAATATTATTGAAGCGTTAGATGATGATGTTCTCAACCGGTCAGGGTTCCTGCTCAGGCCGAAGTAAAAAAACCGACCTCACCAGTCGGTTTTTTTACGCCCATATTGTGCTGGCAAATGGTGTGCTCCAGCTGTGCGGCCAGCGGCAATGTTGCTGGCATAACCCGGCATCGATGCGCCGGTGCGGTCGCAGAACTGCTGGCAAATACTCTCTGATACGTAATCCCCGCGTCAGCCTGGACATTCAGGTGTTTCTGCGCAACTACCCACGATATGGAGTCTGTGATAATTCCACTTCAGTATTCCTGTATCTGTACTGATCCAGTAGCATTCTGATTCCGTTCTGCATTAACTCGGAATTAGAACTAGGACCGATGATTACTTTTTCTATCGGCATTCTCCCCCGGTACTTATCTCCCTGATGGGCTTTAATTTCAATATAGGGTATCAGGCCATTTTTCCCGACGCGGAAATTAATTTCATGGACACCCTTTATGGGATACAGAACAAACCTGAACTCTTTTTCTTCCATGAACCGGTCATTTTTAAAGAAGGGTGTTACCGTACTGGCAAATTTTGCAGCATGAAGAGGTTCCAAAAGCATCCGGTGTTCTTCATTCTCCACCTGTTTCAGACTATTAAAGAAGTTAATTATTTGTTCTTTAGCCTGTATGGTTTCTCCCTTCTCACAATATATCACCTTGTTCGAAACATACTCGCAATCATCGAAATTAAGAGACTGTAGCAGATCGTCGCTCTCAAACTGGAGGCACACTCCCTGCGAACTGGCATAACCTCTCCACTGGCTCAGCAATTCAGGCTCAAGGCAAAAGGAAATGTTATAAGCATTCTTTGACTGTCTCAGATCATACTTATTCATTGACTCGACAATGTAATTTACGTAATCCCTCGGAAGGCTGTCTGTGATAAATGGGATTGCCTTTCGGATACATTCCATGCCGTGAAGCAATTCCTGACTGTCATTAAGAAAATAAAGATTAGTCGCCCACAGTGAGCCATTTTCGATAATGCCTTTCAGTCCATTGAGATCAGTATAATGGTATAGTTTCATGCTGAGTATCCGCTCTGCTCAATAACAATGTTCAGGCCGGGATTATACTGTGTTCAGCCTTTACCGTGCTAGCATTTCGTCCGCAGCAGCTGCGCGGCCAGCGGCAATGTTGCTGGCATAACCCGGCATCGATGCGCCGGTGCGGTCGCAGAGCTGCTGGCAAATACTCTCTGATACGTAATCCCTGCGCCAGGCTAGACATTCAGGTGATTTTGCCCAGATATTAAAAACATGCTCTAATCACCTTTTTAAATTAGCGGAGATTGATATGTATCAGGAAGTACTTGATGCGCTGAATGAAGAGAAAACAACTCGTCAGCATATGAATAAAATGGAAGATTTTTATAATAGAGCAACAGACCCCGATCTAAAAAAACTGATTGGAGCTGTAGGTAATGAATATGCACATTGGCTTGATAGTTTCAAAAAATTAGCCCACCAAAAAACTACTAACCCGGTCAGTAAGCAACGAAACGTAGCTAAAGCGAATGCTGCTCGAAAAACAAAATTCATTCCTTCAAGGCCAATGGAAGACGGAACAGTACCCTTATCCGTCTCGGTACTTATCGCTTACTGTAAGAGCAAGATCTAGAACTGCTGTTCCGGCCGGAGCGTAGCCCGGTCGGTTCTGCATTCCCACTCGGATTAATCCCGCGCGGTTAGACATTCAGGTGATTCTGTCCAGGACATCACAGCGGCGTTTTTGATGCCCCCATCGGGAGCAGAACGTCCCAGTAATGTACAAAAAATGCTATCCATCCTGGACATTTCGGCACTATCGGAAAAAGTGTCCAGAAAATATTTCTGGTGATCGTATTTATTCTCATTGACCTGAAACAGTAACCGTGAGTCTGTTCAGTACTTGCTTCATGTATGCTATGTATGACAGTAAGCGATTATTGTCCCGGGCTCAGAGCCTTCAGCATACTGACTGCATCTGCCTCGGGCATCTGAAACTGAACCCGGTGCCGTGCCGCGACATCCAGCGCGAAGACCTTCGTGTAAACCTCGGTCGAACTCAGCGACTTGTGACCCATCAGGCTCTGCAGCACCTTCAGCGGGATGCCGGCATACAGCATGTGCATCCCGTAGCTGTGCCGGAACGTGTGCGGGGTGACCGGCACCGAAAACGTCACCCCGTCGGCGGCAGCCGCATCAACGGCTTCACTTATCCAGGTCCGGACCGTCCTGTCGGTGATTTCCCAGATGCGTGCCTTCTCGGTTCTGCCGGTGCGTTTATTACGGCGCTCCAGCGGAATTTTCAGGGTGGCCACCATCATCTCCAGCTGGCGGGCATACTGCGGATCGGAAAGCGGAACGATACGATGAGGCAGGCTACCGGCCGGAGCACGGCCGGCCGTTCGGGCCGCTTTCTCCGCCCGCTGTTTGAGCGTGGCCAGCTGCACAAACGGGTAGGGCGGTGCCAGCGAAAAATCACTCCGTGTCAGGGCCAGCGCTTCGTTAATGCGCGCGCCGGTATTCCAGAGAGTGGCCAGCAACATCTTGCGGTGGAGATCGGGTACATAGTGGAGCAGGGCACTCACTTCCGGCGCCAGCAGATATTTCGGCAGTTCGTCCTGAACGAGCGCCATCTGGCGCAGTGCCAGCGCTGCCGGGTAATCGATGGCCACCGGCAACTGAGCAGAGGAAAAAGCCCCGGTATGGCCTTGCAGTGCTGGCATCATTTTATGCCTCCATTGTCATGCAGCTGCTCTACGAGCTCACCGGCTGCCTGCGCAGCCATTATTTCCCGGTTCACTCCGGCTTATCCTAATTTGCCAAACAACTGAGGCAGTTCATCAAACATCATCAGGTGACGGGTACGCTTTCCGCGAAAGATACGTCGCATCATCGGCGTGAAATCCGCTGGCTCCCAGCCATAGGGCCACGTATGGTAAATCCCTTCCTGCAGCTTGCTGTCGCGACGTTCTGGTCCGGCAACGATACGCCTGACCTCCCTGTTCAGCGCCTCACCGCGCAGACCGTACTGGCCCAGGTAGCGGCGCAGCCGCGTTCTCGGCATCCGCGGATCGGATTTCACGTAAGCATTAATATCCATATGCTGGGTGGCGGTGAGGATATTCATGCCGTACTTGCGCATGGTGCTGAAAGCGGTGGCCATCACGTCTGTTTCTGTCTCTGGTTCGCCATCGGTTCTGTTCATCTCGTTTCCTGTTTACTGGCTAAAGGGTTGTTGTGTGGACCGCTCGGTTAAGCTGATGCGGTGCCTTCCCGCAACGACCTGAAGGCCTGCAGGGCGTCAGCCCTGGAGAGCAGCTCAATACAGTCCCCGCGCTGCGGGTCTATCTCTTCGTCTGTGGCCTCGTTATACCGCATACGCAGCCGCCATCCCGTCACGGGAGGCGCGTTCTGTATGGCCAGCACCATCCCTTCCGGCGACAGCAGTTCACGGAGGGTGTAGCAGGCGCCAATCCGGGTCGAGTCCCGCAGCCACATCACGGGATACTCACTGGCCAGCTGGTCGTACACACATTCCGGCGTATGGAAGTAATTCCCGTCCGCCCTGCATAAATCACACATAACCCTTCCTTTACTGAGAAATACCGCCTTCTATTTCTTTTGATTAGCTGCAGCAGCTTTTACGATGGCGTTTATCGCCTTTTCTATCGAAAACGGTCTCAGCTCACCGTTGCTCAGCTGGACCTTGTAGCAGGGATGCGATACCCAGCGGCCATTGGTAAAACGAGGTTCATTCTGAACCGTGAAATGTTTAATCAGGCGGCCGTTCAGTTCCCATCCCGGACAACTGTCGCAATAGAGGGTGAACAGTTCTTTCAGCTCCTCAAAATAGTCACCTTCTGAAATGATACCTGCAGCCTTCACATCTGTACGTTGATTCATGTAGTGGCTGATAGCTGCAGTTTTGGATTCATATTCCTTCTGACCAATCTTCACCGGTACTGAACGTCCCATCCTGATCTCCTTTCTGGTTTGCTGGCAAATAGTCACTCAGAGTAATTATGACGCGCAGCACAACCCACTGCGCACAACCCTGAGTCTGTCACCCGGATGATTTTTCCCTGCCGTCATCATTTTCAGGCTGATAATAAGCAGACATATAACCACGCCGTTAAATTACCGGAGAGCCGTTTCCGGCAGATCCGGTTTTATGGCGTATCACAACTTTCCGGAAGTGTACCACGCACACGGAAGAAGCAAAGCGGCAATATCTGCTGCTGCGCACCCGGTCACGGGGCAGGGGGAAAACACAACATATAGAATAGACCGCAGCTGATTGGGTGGCACATCTTGTGTTTTTTCCCCGCAGCGCGCCGGGGGCCGGAGAGAAGATCCGGAACAGACAATTTTCGGATCTGCACGGCGGGAATCCGTCAAAGGATATGATAATTAAACCATGAGCATAAAATCATACTACATATGATATTTATCATTAATCACGAAATCATATCTGATATGATGTATGCAATTTAATACATTAATCATATGAAGTATGATTTTTAACCTTGCCGGACATTATCAGACGGAGCGTGCAGGATGGATCAGAAAATGACGTTTTCACTCAGCTATGAGCAGATGACGCAGATGGCAGAAGAGGAAATAAAGCAATGCGATTTTCGCAGGGATGGAACCCATTATGTCTGGGAAGTGAACAAGGCTCATGACATCCTCCGTTTCTGGTATCTCCTGGCGCTGCGTGGACACACTGGCCTGTCCACAACACGGGTCGAAGCAGACTATAAACGGCTAAAAACGCTCATTTCTCAGAGGAATGAGGGACAATGATGCGGGAAAAATCCCGACGTCCGTCGCCACTGCAGCGGCGGGTGCTGATTGTGCTGGCCGCTCTCGATGCGAAACGTCCGGGGCCGGTGGCCACGCGGGATATCGAGCGGGTGCTGGAGCAGGGCGGGGACGCCCCGGTGTACGGGACAAACCTGCGTGCCTCCTGCCGGCGCATGGAAGCTGCGGGCTGGCTGCGAACCCTGCGTGCGCCGAACCTGCAGCTGGCTGTTGAGCTGACGGACGCCGGCCGGGCGCTGGCCGCCCCGCTTCTCGCTGACGAACAGGCGCGCGTCCAGGCAGAGCAGCGCGCGACGGCTGTCCGGGTTCTTCCCCTGGTCCGGATGAAGCCGGTATACGAGTCTGACAGGTTCGGTGACGACCGGCCGGTGGCGCTGGACGGTCGCTGGCACATGGCAAGCCGGGGCGACTACGTTATCCGTCTCGACGGCACCACCTGCCTGCAGCTGTGGAACGCGGCCGGGCAGGTGACACGCCTGGAAGGTGACCCCCTGCACGTGGCGGAGTGGTTACAGGCCTGTCACGATGCCGGCATTGATGTCCGTATGCAGATCAACGAAAGCACCGCGCCTGAACAGGGTACACCTGACCTGAAGCACGCAGAGTTTCCCGGCGGACAGGCCTCATCCACAGCGGTATCCTGGTACCAGCAGTTACTCCGGACACTGCAACAGTACGATGTGGCAGGACTCTCCGCCACAAACCCGAAACAGCTTAAAACTGTGAAACCCGGCACGCATAATAAGGAACAACCGTTACAGGAACGTTTCCTTGCGCTGGCTGAAGCCGTGGAGGGGACGCCTGGCGCCCTGCGCTCGGATCGCCATGAAGAGGAGACCGGCCCGCAGCTGACTGCGGTGC
The DNA here is from genome assembly GCF_007035645.1 of Enterobacter asburiae. Classification (NCBI taxonomy): domain Bacteria; kingdom Pseudomonadati; phylum Pseudomonadota; class Gammaproteobacteria; order Enterobacterales; family Enterobacteriaceae; genus Enterobacter; species Enterobacter asburiae. The sequence continues at coordinate 6,439 of NZ_AP019633.1, read as the reverse complement.
TGGACAGATTCGGGTTTACGCCGGACCAGGCTTCCCGGCTCATCCGGCTTATCCGCTGGCCGCTGATGAACCAGGAAGACGCTGACCGGCGCGAACTGAACAGCCTGCTGGACGAACTGGAGCAGCGCCAGCTGTACTGCAACCGTGAGCAGCTGACGGAGATTGTGTTTTCACCGGTCCGCAAACCCGGCGAACGCTGGACGGAACGTCTGCAGTGGCTCCTGATGACGGACGGATTCGGGTTCCGGAGTCCGCTGTCCCGTGACGCGGGCGCCCGGGTGCTGTCGATCCTGGCCGCCTACACGGGGCCGGAGGTGGTGGAACATCTGGTCAGGGTGATTGTGTGGAACGACGCCGGAGCAGTGGCCGGTACGTCTTCATTCCCTCACCTGCATGAGGAATAAAAAATTGCCAGAAAATATATCTATTTATGTATCAATTATTGCCATGATAATTGCATCAACCGCAGTGCTGATCAGTATTCATACATGGAGAAGAGAGAAGAGATACAAGATAATATTTAAAAAGCTGAAGAATGGAGAGGAGCTGAATGACAAGGAAAGTTTGCTCCTTCAGAAGCTTCGTAAACCGTCTCGAAAATTATTGGTACGCATAAAGAAGATGACAAGATAGATCCTGAAACTGTCAGCCTGGAGTAAACCCTATGCAGATTAAACCAATTAAAACTGAACAGGACTATGAAGCCGCGTTGCGCGCTGTAGAACCTATGTTTGATAACGAACCTCCTGCCGATACCCCGGAGGGAGACTTTTTCGAAATCATGTGTGTGCTGATTAATGAATACGAAAACAAACACTTTCCTGTCGAAGCCCCAGACCCGATTGAAGCTATTAAATTCAGGATGGAACAGCAGGGGCTGACAGTAAAAGATCTTGAGCCGGCAATTGGAAAATCTAACCGGGTCTATGAAGTGCTTAACCGCAAACGTAATCTTACGCTGCCCATGATCAGGAAATTACATTCAATGTTTGGCATTCCTTTAAAAAGCCTCGTAGGAGGATAAGCCGAGTTGAAATTTACGAGCTTAATACCCGCAGGGTATGCAACCGGGGATAATAAATAATGAAACGGAAGTTCTGCTCACTGGTCCTGTTCGTTGTGGCGTTTTCGGCCAGTGCAGATATCAGCGGCCGGATTGTGCGCGTGCTGGACGGGGATACCGTTGAGATACTTGATCCAGGAAACCGACTGACGCGCGTTCGCCTGGCTGGCATCGATGCGCCGGAAAAGAGCCAGCCCTTTGGCCAGCGTTCACGTCAGGAACTCTCATCGATGGTGGCTCAGCGGCCCGTAACCGTCACGGGAAGTGAAGCGGATCGCTATGGACGCCTGCTGGGTACCATATGGCTTGGTATGACGGATGTAAATGCCGAACAGGTACGCAAAGGCCTGGCCTGGGCATACCGGTACCACGGAAATCCCGTCCGGCCAGACTACGCTGTTCTGGAGGCCGAAGCCCGCCGTCAGTCAGTCGGACTCTGGTCAGAACCGGGTCAGACAGAGCCGTGGCGCTGGCGTAGTCTGCATCAGGATGAGCAAAAAACGAATAAAAATTAAGGTGATTATTGTATGACTTTCAAATTAACCGAAAGCAAACTGGAAATTCTTATCGATACGTTAAATGCCATTATATGCAGTGAAGTAAATATTACGCGTGAGCAGCGCGAAAATATGGTCAGGACGGTTGCAACCCTGGGAGGCTTAACGGAACGGCAACGCCTCATCACTGCGGAAAAAGAAGCTAAGAAACAGGTAAAAGAAGAAAAGGAAAAAAAACCACGCCTTCCGGATGAAGTGTTTCCGCGTTCAGGAAAACCGTGGGCACCGGAGGACCTGGACCTTATTCATTCGATTATTGCTGATATTCCGTATGACAGAATCGATGATCATATACTCTGGCTGTCGCAGAAACTGCAGCGCACCCCTTATGCCATCACCCTGAAAATTGTCAGTGAAGGCCGTATGAACGATGAATGGGCTAAAGGGTGGAAGCCTGCCGCGAAATCTATTCGTGAAGATTTCGCTCTGGTCAGGGCAAAGGCATCAGCAAGCAATGCAAATAATTAATAAACCATTGTCAACCATTAAGTATGGTCAATAATATGACTAAAGTTGGGGGGTGGTAATATAAAATTTTTATTAGGAATTATCCTACTGCACTAAATATAATATTCACTCGGCCGATAATAAGAGAGTAAGAAAGGGGGCGGTGTGAACGATTTTCATAATTTAAGTATTTGTATTCAGAATAAGGATGTGGCAGGCGCAATGCGCGTGCTGCGTGATAAATCAGAATTTGCAGTGCGCAAAATTCTGGAGAAACTAAAGATCAGGGTCACAACGCAAACCGGCAGGGCATTCTGGCATTATGTTCAGGGCTGGCTGTTAACCGCGTGTCGCAAGGGGAATCTACAGCATGAATCATTCAGTACCCGACGTTCTTCCCAGTATCCGGGACGCCAGCCAGCTCAGTCCCGCAGCTCTCGATATGGTCAAACTTCTCGCACTTCTGGCCATGATTATCGACCACATCAATACGGTGTTTCTGTCGCCAGCCTTGCCGGTGATGTATGCGCTTGGCCGGATGGCCTTCCCCCTGTTCACGCTTATATGGGCGATGAACGTACAGCGCACCCCGGAACGACTTCAGAAGAGAGCCAATCGTCTGTGGATCTGGGCAGTCATCACGCAGCCGGTGTTCAGCCTGGCCTTCTGGCATCACCAGCCCTGGTGGGCCCTGAACATTCTGTTCGTGTTTGCCGGCGTCACGCAGCTGATTGCCCTGCAGTACCAGCACGGCCTGAAAGGAATGTTTGTGGGATATCTGCTCCTGGCCCTCATGATTTGGCCACTGCAGCCGGCAAGCTACGGGCTGGCAGGAATAACGCTGGCCATCAGTATGGCAACCGTTTCTGGCAACGAAAAACCCGAAGTGCAGCGTCTGGCGGCCATCACTGCCGTGCTGTCAATGATTTGTTTAAACGGGTTATCGCATCTCCTGGATATGCCCGCAGAAACATTATTACTGGCCACGCTGCCTACTCTGGCATTCCCCCTGGCAGTGGTTTCCTTCTGCAGGAAAATCTGTCCGGAGGGCCGCAAGCGTTTCATGCCGCGTAATTTCTTTTATTATGGTTACGCCGGCCACCTGGGGATTATTGGTCTGGTACAGTCTGCTTTTGGCTGACTTAGGATGACGTGATGGCTATCAGTGAGAAAGAGCTGATAGCCCGTAACCACCTGAGAGGTTATCGGTCGGGCTTAACTGGTTATTAGCGCAGGGCATGTTAAACTTCCCGCAGGGAAAAGGAGAGAAGCATGAACCATGAAAGTGATCTGACGAACCACGGCTTCAGTGAAGAGGACATTGTCCGGCTGCGGGCCAGTTCAGCTAAAACGGGTACGGAGATGGATACCCTGCTGAGCGATCTGGCAAACCGTTTTAAGGCCCTGATATGGGTGCTGTCAGTCATGTTACTGATTTTTGTGGCCACACTTTTGGCTGGCTCGAGGATGCATGCCATTTCCTTTGGCGTGGCTATTCTTGTTCTTGGCACTCTGTTTACGATTACCATGCCTTTGAAGCTTGCCTATAAATCATGGCATTACCGCCGGAATCTCATTTCCCAGCGTCATCAGAAGTGATCAGATCGAAAACAACCTTAGCCTTTACCCCCCATCCCACAATTTTCATTGTCAGTTTGCCCCGGGACATGGTGTCGATTTTCCGGTAAAAATCGGTGCTGATATAGTTAAACAGACGCCATGTTCCAGGTCTGGCCATTAATCCATAGACACTGTAGATATTGCCTGCAAGCGCGATCCCGTTGTATATCCCCAACCCTTTTGACGGTTCAAATCCCATGAATTTAGCGATGTTCATGGCACCATCACCAAACATACCCTGCGTGTCAGGTTCATTCAGGAACTGACGACCAACTTCACGGGTTATCGTGTTGGCCGAGTCGACAATCAGAATAGCCCCGGCAAGAACGCCAACGGGGGTCATTGAGGAAGTCAGCACGAAGCCAAATACGCCCTGCATACCTGCCAGCACCACTTTAATTCCTGAGATGACATAACCGACCATCCGGTCTTCATCCCTGACGTATTTGATCTGGGCATATAGCTTCGCATAACCGGTCTGGAGCTGACGGCTCTGCTCAAGCAGACTGGTGTTTTCGGCCTGCAGGTTACGCAGGCAGGTCATGCACTCTTCGTCAGACTTTGCCCGCCGGGCACGCTCAAATTCGCCATTAATGACAGATTTAATTTCATCGATGAATTTGAGACGCGTCAATCCATCCCCCAGATGTCGGGCGCCAACAATATTAGCGGTATTGACGAGTTTGCGGGCCTCCAGATTAATCATGGTTTCTGCCCAGACTCGTGCCTGGCTTTTGTTTCCCGGAAGAATTATATCCATTTTTCTCATCCTGATTGAAAATCACCCGTTAAAGCTTATCGCGCTCCCGGATTTAGGCAACCCTGCTTTAAAGGGTAAATGTATGCCGCGAAGCGGCATGGAGACGCCAGCCAGAGCTGAACTGGGTGATTCTGGTGAGGGGCGTCGTAACCGGCATCAGCCGTTACGGATTGATAGGTTCTGCCAATCCCATCCCTTTCCCTGCAAAGCTATACCCGCTAAAAGCTTTCCGATTGCTAATGTGCGCGGTCGGAGTGAGTCCGTCAAGGCCTCTGGCCGCTGACGGGCTGTATCTCCGCGTTAGCGCCGTTAGGCGCTTACGAGCGTGTATGAAGGGATTACCGCGACTTAACTACAGCTACTCTTGATACTAGTTACAACATCCCTCTTAAAGCGAGGGTGTTCCGGCCCTTCGGGCCGGGGCGGCGTCGGTTTAGCAGGGGTCAGGTATGTATGCGGCGCCTGGTTCTGGCGAGAACGGGGCCCGGCGCTTGCGACGGGAGGTACTTTTGATTTCCTTCTGAGCGCGCGGCCGTGAGGCCGCTGCATGCGAAGGCATTTTACGTTATCCACAGAGTGGCCGAAGACAAAGATCTACTCTGGAATGTAATGAACAGAGAGATAAAAAAGGTGAAGTAAGACTGTTTTGCGGAATGTCTTTTATTCATTTCCGGGTTACTTCACTTATTCGTTTGCGGATTTCTGTGTAAAAAAAAGAGACTGTGGCCATTGCGGGCCATAACGACCGGCAGAGCGTCATGGTGACCGGAAGAAGAAAGGAGTGAAGGATGAAAAATGAGCAGAATGGCCGAAAAAAACAAGCACGAAAAGCCCCGGTGAGGGGCCTGTAAACAAGAAGACTGTTGTGTCGTCTGTGACTAGTCCGGTGGAGAAAGCGCCAGATCCAGCTGGTAAAGATGCTGGATGGCCAGCGCCTTCAGGCGCTCAGATGTGCACCAGTACGCTTCATCAGGCGGCATGGTGCGATAAATCCATTCAGACATTGCATGAAGTCGTTCATCTGCCGGCAGCTTAATCAGGTTGTTGGCACGTTTACGCTCCGCGCCTTTTTTGCGGCGGTAAACGAGTGCCTCCTGACGCTTACGGCCAGACCAGCATTTCCGCGCAGAGTGGGCCTGAACATCATCATGTTCGCTCATCACCCCTTCCCGGATCAGCTGCTCACGCTCGGCGCTCTGACGGAGCTTCTTCTCCTGTTCTTTAAACAGCTTGTCCATATCGACGCCCAGCATCTGGAATCCCACAGGGGTGATATAGACATACGTTGGCAGCCAGGTGCGGGATTCACGATCCCAGGCGCGTTCCTCCGCGAGACCCAGAACGCCAAACCGTACCTGTTCCTCAATAAGCCGTGAAAGGCGTGACACTGTCACCTCCGTTTCAGGAATGACATTGCCTTTTGCGTCCTTTGCACTGAGTTCTTTTGCAAGACGGGAGATACACATGCCGACGGTATGCTTGCCGGCATCACAGAAGCTGATGAGCACTGGCCAGAGCGCATCGAGCAGGCGCTGACGTTCCGGACGGAAGCCATATTTACGTCCCGCCTTACGGCGGCCGGCGACATAGAGAGGGTGACGAGAAACATGCATGCGCAGGCTGACCTGCCCGGTTTCTTTGTCTTTTTTCACCAGGCGATTGTAGGCATGTCCGAGCTGTCCGGAGAGCTTTTTATAATGCTCCGGGCGATACCAGGCCGGGTTCTCACATTTGGCTTTTGTGGAATGCTCACCGCGTTTGCGGCGGGTCAGTTTTTTGACCGGTGCAATGAGGAAATTACCCTGAGTGCCGGCATCGACATTCTGCCAGAAACGGGCTAGCTCATCTTTCGGTAGATCTGACCAGTGAACAGAAATCTGATTGTCATTCACGGCGGCCTGTTCTTATGGCGGCCGGGTGTTGTTTTCTATGGTGCATGCGTTATAATCCTTCACAGGCAACGCGCCTGCTTTTGGACCCCCTGATATCTGA